>WLMZ01000083.1 GCA_009726095.1 Actinomycetota bacterium | reverse complement strand
TCGAGCTGCCGGCCGGTGTCGACATCGAAATCAAGATCCAGGGCAGCTGAAGCCCGTAGGTCATGTGCTGCGCCCGGCCGCTGTCGGGTGCAACGAACGAGTACGAGAAAGGGCAGCCCGCAGGGGCTGTCCTTTCGTCGTTTCCCGTGCAGTGTTTGCGTGTCGTCGTGAGCCGGCACGTGAGAATTCGGTAAATTTGGGCCCAGCCGCGTCCGCCCCTGTCGCCGCAACGGATAGGAACGTCTCATGACACAAGTGTTTGATCCACCACCAGCTCCTGACGCGGTGCCCGAAGCGTGGCCCACGTCGTCATCCACCTCGTCGGTCGTGGTCGATGCGGTGCTGCCGCGGCGTCGGCCCACCCGCGATCGTCGCACTGCGGCCCTGGTCGTTGCTGTGCTGCTGGCCGCCGTCGCCGCCGTCACCGTGGCAAAAGTGGTGTCATCCGACGCATCGGTCAGCTCAACGAACGGCGCCGCGACCCCGGCGCAGCCCATCACCGAAGGTGCTCGCCCGCCCGAGCTCGACAAGAATCTCGACGTCGCCAGGGTGGTGTCGATCATCAGCCCGTCAGTGGTCAAGGTGTCCGTTGATGTCAACGGTGCCAACGGAGCGGGTGAGGCGGTGGGCACCGGCGTCATCATCTCTGCCGATGGCGACATCGTGACGAACGCTCACGTGGTGGTCGACGCCACCGCAGTGCGGGTGCTGCTGCCGGGGACCACCGAACCGGTGTCGGCCGAGGTGGTCGGTACGGACGCCGGCAACGACCTGGCCCTGCTACGGGTTCAGGTCCCCAACCTGCCTGTGGCCAGCTTTGCCGCCAACGACAGTGCCCGTGTCGGCGACCAGGTCGTGGCCATGGGGTTTGCGCTCGATCTGCCGGGTGAGGCGTCGGTGACCTCCGGGATCATCTCGGCAACGAGTCGTACGATGCTCACCGAGTTGGGCGCATTGAACGGTCTGCTGCAGACCGATGCCGCCATCTCGTCGGGTAACTCCGGTGGACCGCTGTTGAACGCAGCGGGTCAGGTGATCGGTATCAATACCGCTGTCGCCCGTAGCAGCGGTTCCACCACGGCCAGCAACATTGGTTTTGCGATCTCTTCGAAAGAGATCCAAAAAGTCGTCACCCAACTGCGCACGGCCAAGGGTGGCACCGCTCGGGCCGAGGGTTATCTGGGCGTCGGGGTCGACGACCGCCACGACGGCGGACGCGGTGCCATCGTCTCTCAGGTACAGCCCGGGTCGCCAGCAGGAAAGCTGGGCCTTCGTGAGGGCGACATCGTCCGCAAGGTCAACGGTGAGGTCATCGATGGCCAGGCCGGGTTGATCGCCGCCATCCGCGACCTGTCGCCTGGGGATACGGTCCAGCTGGAGTATGCCCGCGGCGCCGAGACCCGCACCGGGACGGTCGTCCTTGCGCAACGCCCACAGAGCTGAGCGCATCGACACGTGAAGCCGGTGGTGGGTAGTGCGTGCAGCGCATTGTTCAGCGCTGGCCGAGCGCATGGTCTGCGTAAGCGCTAGACATGTCTGATGTCGATGCTTGCGCCACCATCGGGCCGTGATTCTGCACCCGGGTTCCCGCCTCCGGTGCTGCCCGAACCCGAAAAGCCCTTGGGTGTGTGGAAGCGTCCGGTCAAACACCTTGGAGTGATCTGGACGGTGGCGCTGGTGTGCACGGCGTGGACCGCCGGGCTGTTCGGGGTGTACGTGGGCGCGCGCATCGAACGTCGGGCTCCATCGACGACCTATCGCAACTCCACGCAGCCGGTGACCCTGGGCAACCCGCGTTCGAAGGCATTTGATCAGCGACTCGATGTCGCCGGGGTCTCGGCCAGAATGAGGCCCAGCATCGTGACGGTGTCGACCGACGTCAGCGAGAAGGGTCTCGCTGGTGAGGGCGTGGGCACCGGGATCGTGCTGACAGCAGATGGCCAGATCCTGACCAATGCGCATGTGGTCAATGGCGCAACGCAGGTGCGCGTGCGTCTCGCCGGTGAGCGCAATCCCCGATCGGCCAAGATCCTGGCTACTGATCCCAGCAACGACCTGGCGTTGTTGTCCGTCGACGTCACCGGGCTGACCCCCGCGGTGCTTGCCGATGCAAACAACGTGCGCGTCGGCGACGACGTGCTCGCCATCGGCTATGCGCTCGACCTCGATGGCGAGGCCAGCGTCACGTTGGGCATCGTCAGCGCGCTCGGTCGGACGATCCTGACCGACACCGGGGCGCTCGACGGAATGATCCAGACCGATGCGGCCATTTCATCGGGCAACTCTGGTGGGCCGTTGGTCAGTGCTGCTGGCGAGGTCGTCGGGATCAATACCGCCGTTGCCCGTAGCGACGCAACGAACACCGCGAGCAGCATCGGTTTCTCCATCTCGATGGCACAGGTACTTCCCGAGATCGAGACCCTGCGGTCGATGGCCCGCGGCGTGCAAACCGCAGAGGGATTCTTGGGTATCGGCCTTGCGGAACGCACCGACGGCGGGCGCGGCGCGCTGGTGACGACCGTCAACCCTGACTCACCGGCGGCCCTGGTGGGCATTGAGGCCGGCGACATCGTGGTGCGGGTCGGTGGCATCGATATCGACGGTTCGGCTGGCGTCATCGCCGCGGTCCGCGGGCATCACCCCGGTGACGAGATCGATGTCGTCATCGACCGCAGCGGGGCCAAGGAGACATTCACGGTGGTCCTCGTTGGTCGACCGGTGATCACTGGCTGACAGCGACCACAGGAAACCGTTCGTCGTCCAATGGGCCCCCGATGGCGGCAGGGTCGAGTTCGAACGGTGGCGAGTGCAGCCACGGACGCAGCGCGAAGACGGCATCGTCACCCACATAGCGCATGCTGACCGCGCGTCGCCGATGCTGGGTCAGTCCCGCGGTGCCGGGTGCGGCATGCAGGGTGCGGAAATGGAACGCAATGGCGTCCCCCGGCTCGATGTCGTAGGACACGATCTCGTGATCAGCGAGTTCTGCCTCGATATCGGGCACCAGTTCGAAGCCCTGCTCGGCGGCGGCGTAGGGCGTGGCGTCGACGAAGTTTCGTGGGACGAAACGCCGATCCCACTGGTGTGAGCCGGCGAGGAACCGCAGCCCTGCAGCAACGGGTACGGGATCGAGAGAGATCCACAGACTCACGTTCTGCAAGCCGTCGATGCAGTAGTAGGGGTCATCGTGATGCCACGGGGTGACCTCGGTGGTGCCCGGTTCTTTGACCAGGACGTGTTCGTGGAAGAAGCGCACAGTGGTGCTGTTCATCAGGGCGCCGGCGGCCGCTGGCAACGCCGAGTCCAGGGCCGTGCGGCGGTAGGCGCCGATGCGTTGCCAGTTGACGTAGTCACCGAAGAAGCGCCCGGTGGAGTCCTGCGGTGTGTAGTCGCTGGCCCAGACACCTGGCTCGGCCAGATTCTGTTCCACCGCCTGGGCCAGTTCGGCGAGCAACTCGGCGTCGATGATGTTGCGCAGCACGACAACACCATCGGAACGGAACCGCTCGATGTCACTGCTGCTCACTGATGGGGTCATGCGTGCATCGTAGGGGGACCTGCTCGGCCTGATCGAGCGAGCCCTAGGCTGTGGGTCGTGTCTGATGGAGTGCCACCCGATTTGGCCAACGCTGCAGTGGTTTCGCCGCGGTGGGTGACCTGGCGTGAACGCACCGACATCAACGACTACGACCAACGTTTCGAACGCATGGCGGCCGCTGGGCAGCACGTGCACGGCGAGGCCGATTTCATCGCCGGCTATGCGGCATCGAGCATCCTCGATGCCGGATGCGGTACCGGCCGCATCGCGATCGAACTCGATCGCCGGGGCTGTGATGTCGTCGGCGTCGATCTTGATGCCGACATGATCGCCGCTGCCCAGCGCAAGGCGCCGCACATGTCGTGGGCCGTGCAGGATCTGGCGCGCATGCAGCTGTCCCGCCGGTTCGGGCTTGTGGCGATGCCGGGCAACGTGATGCTGTTCTGCCAGCCCGATGACCGCCGACTCATCGTGCACAACCTGGCCCAACACCTCGAACCCGGTGGCATGCTGCTTGCAGGGTTCACCCTCGAACCCAATGGCTACACGTTGGCGCAGTGGGACCAACACTGCGCAGCCAGTGGGCTCACGTTGCTCGAGCGCTTCAGTACGTGGGAGCGCCAACCGTTCGCAGAATCGAGTGGCTATCACGTCTCGGTGCACCGCAGAGTGGATCGTTTCACCGTGCACGATCTGCTCGCCGAGGCACGCAGCGGCCTGTCACGCCTGTCGCCCGCCCAACTCAGCGAGGCGCTCCGGCGCGACGATGTCGTGGTGCTCGACACCCGGCAGGGCAGCGACAGGGAGACCGATGGCTGCATCGAACACAGCCTCCACTGCCCGCGCACGGTCGTGGAGTGGCGCGCCGATCCGGCCAGCGGATATTCCAGTCCGGCGATCAGCGGCTTCGGCCAACGCATCGTGGTGGTCTGCAACGACGGCTACTCGTCGAGCCTTGCCGCAGCGACCCTGCAACGTCTCGGTTTCACCCACGCCACCGATCTCATCGGAGGCTTCCAGGCCTGGTCGAGCGGCGGCTTTCCCGTGGTGCGCCCCCCGGTGGCCTGACCCGACGGCCTGACCCGATGGCCTGACCCGGTACCCGGTGGGTCCCGGGTGCGGACCTAGTCTCAGGCCATGCAGGAACTTGATACGCATCTCGGTGGTCGCCGCCCGTTCGGCCTGAGCTACTGGCCGCTCCCGCAGGACAATCCGGGTGTCGAGGTGCGGCGGGAGTCCATTCGTCTCGTGTCGCCCGACGGTGCGTTGGTGCGGGGCATTCTCTGGACCCCACCGGTGGGGACGCCGTGGAAGACGGCCGTCATCCTCAGCCACCCACGGGGCGACTTCAGCGTGCACTACGCCTGCCCGTTGTTGGCCGCTGCCGGTTATGCGGTACTCGGGTTCGGCACCCGATACATGAACAACGACACCGACTGCCTTCACGAATCGTGCATCATCGATGTACAGACCGCCCACGACGAGATGAAACGTCGTGGCGCCGAGGCCGTGGTGCTGCTCGGCAATTCCGGCGGTGGGTCGCTCATGGCCATGGCCCAGGCCCAACTTGGTATCGGTGACGGATGGATCGGCATGGCCGCCCACCCGGGCGAGGGGGTGTTCATGCTGCAAGTCATCGACCCGAGCGTGGCCGACGAGAACGACCCGTTCGCCACCATCGCAGCACTCGACATGTACAACCCCGACAACGGCTGGCGGCCGTGGCCCGAGCCGTGCGAGTACGACCCTGCCTGGTTGGTCACCTACCGTGCGGCGCAGGTTGCTCGGGTGGCGCGTCTCGACGCCGTGGCGAACGCCTCGATCGCCGATGCCGCAGCCGCTGGCGCAAGCCTGCGCGGCATCGACCGGTCCGACATCGGTGCGTGGCGCGAGCAACGGCGACGTGCCGTGTTCACCCGCTACCTCACGATCTATCGCACGCTGGCCGATCCGGCGTATCTCGACTTGTCGATCGACCCCGATGATCGCCCAATGGGGTCGTTGTTCGCCTTCCCGGATCCGTTTGATGCGAACTACGGCCGCGGCGGCCTGGCCCGCACGATGACCGCACGCGGATGGCTCAGTACCTGGTCGGGGTTGAGCAGTCATGCGAAGCTGGCAGACACGATGCCTCAGGTGAACGTGCCAACGATCCTGGTGCACCCCACGGCCGATACGGAGATCCGTCTCTGGCAGGCCAAAGAGATCGTCGACAACGCCGGAGCCGCCGATGTCACCTATGTCGAGTTGAAGGGTGCGCCGCACTATCTCGAGGGGCACCGTCCGGAAGCACTCGCCGTCGTCGCCGACTGGCTCGCCAAGCGGTTTCCGTAGGTGGCCGCGATGCGCGCTGACGCTGTCCGATTCGACACCGATGGGCCTGTCGCTGTCATCACCATCGATCGACCCGAGGTGCGCAACGCAGTTGATGGCCCCACTGCTTCGCTGCTTGCCGACGCGTTTCGTCGCTTCGAGGCCGATGACGAGCTGTTGGTCGCCGTGCTCACGGGTTCGGACGGCACATTCTGCGCCGGGGCAGACCTCAAGGCCATTGCCGCCGGCCGCGGGAACCGGGTGGAGTCTGATGTCTCGCACGACGGGCCGATGGGGCCGTCGCGGATGTTGCTCGACAAGCCGGTGATCGCTGCCGTCGAGGGTCATGCCGTGGCAGGTGGGCTGGAGCTCGCAGCGTGGTGTGATCTTCGGGTGGCTGCATCCGACGCCGTGTTCGGCGTGTTCTGCCGGCGCTGGGGCGTGCCGCTGATCGATGGTGGCACGGTTCGCCTGACCCGGCTCATCGGCCACAGCCATGCGCTCGATCTGATCCTGACCGGGCGGGGCGTCAGCGGCGACGAAGCGCTGCGGATGGGCCTGGCGAATCGGCTGTGTGCGCCGGGGGAGGCGCTGGGGGTGGCCATGACGCTGGCCCGTCAGATTGCCGGGTTTCCGCAGATGTGCCTACGCAGTGATCGCAGGAGCTCGTACGAGCAGTGGGGCATGTCGATCACCGAGGCACTGGCCAATGAGACCCGCCTGGGCCTGGGCGTGTTGCTGAGCGGCGAGACACTCGAGGGTGCTGCTCGCTTTGCCTCCGGCGAGGGGCGCCACGGCTCGGAGGTGTGAGCTGGTTCAGGCGAGGATCCGCACAAGGGCGGCTTCGAGCCCGTCGAGGCTGGTGAGGATTGCGTCCGGCGTGGCGCTGTTGGGTAGCGGGAGATTGTCGCGGTTGATCCACACGGTGCGCCATCCGCACGAAGCCGGACCGACGATGTCGTTGCCGATGGAGTTCCCGATGCTCACGAGGGTTTCGGCACCGCATGCTGCGGCAATGTGTTCGTAGGCCGCCGGTGAGGGCTTCAGCAGGCCCATCTCGGTTCCGACGAAGGTGTGTGAGAACAGGCTGCCCAGACCGAGTCGCTCGGGATAGCTGTGCTCGTTCGTGAACAGCACCAACCGGTAGGACCCGCCGAGCGCACGAAGTGCGGGCACGGTGTCGCGGTACGGCCGACACATCTCGTAGCGCCGTCCGATGAAGAACTGATGGACGTGCTCGATGTGTTCCTCGGGAGTTGGTACGCCAAGGTCGGTGAGCACATCCCTGAACGTCGACTTGCCGATGGTGTGCACCGATGCCCCGCTGGGGTCCTGCACTGCCCGGCCCGGCGCATCGAGCATCTGGGCGACGGTGGTGATGCGGTCCAGTGTGAGGCCGGTGACACGAGCGATCTCGTGTCGGGTCTCGGCCAGCGCACGGTCGAGCGCAGATTGAAAATCCCACAACGTCTGATCGCCATCAAAGACGAGTGTTGTCAGTTCGTCCGGCACACCGGAGATGGTATGTGGTGCGTTCACTCAACCTGCACACGGACCGGGATCGATGCCGGTCGCAGTGTCAACACCGGCCGCGCGTTGGAGCAGTCCGGGCACCGCCGAGGTGGATGTCGCCCACGCTCGGTTCTCGGCGGCCTGACTACGCGCATACAACACACCGACAGCATCTCCCCTCGGGCCCACCAGTACGGCGCCGGAATCGCCGGGCTCGATCTCGATGGCCACCTGATAGCCACTGCGGGTGACGGTGTCGTGCTGGTAGATATCGAGGATGCGGACGCTCACGGGTCGCGAGATCGTGAAGGGTGCGGCAATGCCAGCGTGGTCCCGCACGATGACCGCAACGCCCAGATCCCCTGCTGAAGCCTTTCCGAGCGGTAGCCCGGCAAGGAGCAGCCCGGGTGCTGCCAGCAGCGCCAGGTCGTTTGCCGGGTCGACCGCAACAAGATGGGCCGCGACGCCAGTGGTCGAGCCGAATGCAGCGGATCGGACCGTGATGGAGGTCGCGCCGGCCACCACATGGGCGGCGGTGAGCACATAGCCGCCGATGATCCCTGATCCGCCACCTCGAATGGGTTCGGTGTGACATCCGCTGGCATGGATCTCGACGGCGCTGGCCAGCGCAATGTCGTCGAGATCGGCTCTGACGTCGATGTGCGCGGACCCACCGGAGCAGCCGGCTATCGCGAGTGTGGCAGCGATGAGCAAGCGCCGGCGCATTCCGATGTCCCTCCGGTTCGTCCGAGCACAGTCTGTTCGTCTCGTCAGCCGAGACGGTATCAATGGCGTCGGGCAGGGGTGCCGATGCCATCGATTTCCTCATCAGACCTTCTGGTGACTCATGCGACGGACGCACAGCTGGTGGTAACTTGACGCAGCGAATCGTGTTGGATTTCGGCACACCCTCAAGCGTGTCAAAGCACCTCTGATGTTGTTGCCTCGCAGGTTGTCCGTCGCGCTGGCGCCCGCACTACGAAGGACGTTGTTTCGAGTGAAACCACCTCAAGCCCTGGCGCGTCAGCTCCGACAGCGCATCGGCTTTGGCGTCCGTCTGGCCGATGCCCCGTCTGTTCCACCACCCGGTGATCTGATCGACCTCGATCTTCTTGAAAAATCCAACCGCCGGGCCATCGCTCAGCGTGCGGAGCGTTTTGGCCCAGTGTTCAAAGGCCTTGCGCGTGGCGACGAGTGGGTCTGCATCGTCGGCCTCACGAGGGCTCGTCGGTTCTTGCAGGAACATGGGGGCGACCTCGAGGTGTGCTCACGGGACGTCACGATGCTCTTCGGTGCAGGCGACATTCGGCGAATGGCTGATGACGACCACCGCGACTACCGAAAAGCACTGGTACGCGCCATTCGATCACCCGATGCCGATGCGGGTGTCGCCGAGTTCGGCGAGATCGTGACGCGGGCCCTTGGTGCCTACGCGGCCGACTCGTCGGAACGAGCGGGCAGTTCTGAAGCGTTCGCGGCGACGACACGGGCCATGGCAACCGAACTGTTGGTCCGTGTCTTCTTCGGCGCGAGGGTTGGCTCGCCCGCAGGTGATCGCCTCATCGCTGGCTACCGCGAACTCGGTCCGTATGGGTTGGTGTGGAATTCGCAGCAACGTCAGATCGTTGCGTACGCGACGATCAGGGACCAGATCCGCGCAGACTTGGCCGATCTCGCTCGTGGTGACCAAGGGATCACGAGTACCTGCATCGCCGCGGTGCTAGAGGCCCAGGGTGCGCTCGACGAGGCGATGCTCGGCAACCTCATCACGATGGTCGACATGGGACGCTCCGATGTTCAGGTACTGCTGCGTTGGCTGACGCGTTACGCGGCGCAGCATCCCGCGATTGTCGACCAGATCGCTCTCGACCAGATCGCTCTCAACCAGTCATCCCCGACCGAGCAAGGACGATCTCTGGCAGAGGCGTTCGTCACCGAGGTCCTACGAACCGACCAAAGCGAACGGCTTGAACGCCGGGCCCGACACGACATTCACTTCGAGGGACACTTCATCGCCGCCGGAACATTTGTCCGCCTGTGCCTGTGGGAGTCTCATCACGACGAAGGCTCGTTTGCTGATCCGTTTCGATTCGACCCGCAGCGCTTCACCGGCTCGATGCCCGCGGCGGACACCTTCGCACCGTTCGGGCTCGACCATCACAAGTGCCCGTTTGCCGATCTCACGATTCGCCTCGGGACGCAGTACTTGCTCGCGCTGGCGCGCGGCTACCGCGTCGAGTTGAGCTCAGACGGTGAGCCGTACCGCGGCGCCTACCACTGGGAACCACCCCGTCGCCTCGCCGCAGAATTGGTGGCGAGGTGACGGCCCCCAGCGTGTTCCAACTGTTTGCCGAGCAGGCCGCAGCGTGCCCTGACGCCATCGCGATCGTCGATTCCAGCGCCGTCACCTATGGCGAGCTCGCCGCCCGGTCGCTCTCCATCGCCATGGAGTTGACCGCTCGCGGAATCGTCGCCGAGCAACCCGTCGGTGTCCACATGCCTCGCAGTTGGCACATGGTGGCGGCGATGCTGGGTGTGATGGCCGCAGGCGGCGCGTACGTGCCGCTGGATCCCGATGAACCACCGGAGCGGACGCGCCAGATGTTGCGCGGCGCCGGTTGCGTGCTGGTGTTGAGTCATGGCGACCATGGATCCCACCTGCGGGCCGGCGGTGTCGACGTCGTGGATGTCGGCAGCATCGGTGCGACGGCGTCCGCCGACTCGTCGCGGTTTACGAGCGCGCCCGGCGGTGATCGCCTGGCATACGTCATCTTCACCTCGGGGAGCACCGGGTCGCCCAAGGGTGTGGAGATCGAGCATCGCAGTGTGGTCAACCTGTTGCACGCCGCCCGCGACCTGCTCAATTTCACCGCTGCCGATCGTTACCTTGCGGTGTCCACCGTGGGATTCGACATCTCGGTCGCTGAACTGTTTTTACCGCTGGTCACTGGTGCGAGCCTGCTTCTGCGCGACCGCGGCTTGCTGCTCGAGCCGGCCCGGCTGGCCAGCGAGATCGCTCAGCACGACGTCACTGTCTTTCAGACCGGTCCCTCGGTGTGGTCGATACTGCTGTCCGAGGTGCCCGACATCCCACGACTGCGGGTTGCGATCACCACCGGCGAAGCCGTGACGCCCGAGTTGGCGATGCGAATCGCCGAGCACGCGGACCACACCTGGAATCTGTATGGACCAACCGAGGCCACCGTGTGGGCGACGGGTCATCGCGTTGACCCCCGGCGATCGACCTCGGCGGGGTCGAGCCCAACGTCGTCGGCTTCGGCGCCCATTGGCCGGGCGCTCGAAGGGGTTCGGGCGATCGTCGTGGACCAACACGGCGACCAGGTTTCCGAAGGCGTCGAAGGCGAACTCTGGCTCGGTGGAGTCGCCGTAGCCAGGGGGTATCGCGCCAACGAGGCGCTCAACGCCGAGCGGTTCGTGACGCGACACCACGATGCAGTTCGGTACTACCGCACTGGAGACGTTGCCGTCTGCGATGCCGAAGGAGTGGTGCACTATCTGGGGCGTAACGACGACCAGATCAAGATCCATGGGGTACGTATCGAACCGTTGGAGGTCGAAACGGCGGTCCTCGCCGCGCCCGGGGTGTCCCGGGTCGGCGCCACCTGGTTCGAGAGCCGCTCCGGGACCCGCTCTGTCGTTGCAGCGATCGTGCTGACTCGAGACTTCGATGACGCAGCGAGGCAGATCTACGACCACCTTGTCGATCGCCTCCCAGGAGCGATGATCCCATCACGATTCGTCTTCGTCGACGAGTTGCCGCTGTCGAGTAGCGGCAAGGTCGATCGAAACGCGATTCGGGCGTTGGCCGGCGAACAGCTTTCCCCTGCAGTGCACGGTTCGACGCGTCGCGCAACGCCAACGGAGGTCACGCTGATCGAGATCTGGCAACGAACCCTCGGCATACAGGGTGTCGCGGTGCACGACCATTTCTTTTCGGTTGGTGGTGACTCGCTGGCCGCAGTCACGATGATGCTCGATGTCGAGGAAGCGTTTCAGGTCGTACTGTCCGTTCGTGTCCTCTTCGAGTCCCCGACGATCGAGAAACTTGCCGCACGCGTTGATCAGACACGGGTGAGAGGTGGTGCTCTCGCCAACTCCAGCTTCGTCTTCCCGCTCGTCGAAACGGGGGCGGGCCCACCCATGTTCTTCGGAGAAGTCGATCTGAAGTTGGCCAAGATTGGTGTTTGGTCTGCGGGTTGTCCCCTCTACTCAATATCGCATTGGGCACAGGGAAACGGCTTCGCCCAGGTCGACACGATGGAGGAGTTGGCCACATTGCAGATCGCCGGCATTCGCCAAATCCAGCCGGCCGGGCCGTATCGGATAGCCGGCTACTCCTTTGGTGGACTCGTCGCGCTCGCCGTTGCGCACGAGCTTCGCCGTCAGGGAGACGAGATCGCGCTGCTCTTTCTGCTCGATCCCATGGAACCAAATAGCCCGCACTCCGTCCCCGAGCGCTCACGGGGGATTGGCGTCGGAGGTGGGGCGGGCGCTGGGTTCCGAAACGCCCGAGGTGTCCGCACGGTCCGTGCACTCGCGGCCAACCCCAAAGGCGCTGGCCGATACCTCCAGTCGGGGCTCAGAACCATTGGTCGCCGATCAACGACCTGGCAATGGCTCAACTACCGCCTTGTCCATCTGCACGGACGGCGCCCGAACCCTGTCTCTCTCAAGCTGCTCCCCAAGGATCGGTGGCCAGCGTTCTGGTACGCGTCTCAGCGACTCGCCAGAGGTTTCGCCGCCGAACCATTTGACGGCCCGACGCTGGCGATCTTTCTTGATCACGGCGAGCGATACGCCTCGTGGAAGGCGCTGCTCGGCCCGAACGCGACCTTGCGCACGGTCGAATCGAGTCATCTTGGCGTCTTCTCAGAGCCGGCGTTCGGGCAATGGAGCGAGGAACTGCGAGCATTCCTGACGGCTCCCCGGATCGCCGATCACGACGAGACGCGAAAAGCCTGAGCCGGGTGTGGCAACGCAACAAAGCGCGGATAGCATTTCCCACTCGTGCTCGACGGGTTTGTGACCCGATCGAGAACGAACCCGAAAGTGTGTAACTGAAGTCCGTGTGCGCCCGGTAGCTCCTGCTGCAGGGAACCGCACGGCGACAATCGATCTTGATGCTCCGTGGGCCACGCCCTCGGAGCATTTGCGTGAATGGCGCTCGGCCCACAAGGCATCACGACGCCAGCGACGTACCAACCAAGTATCCGGGTCACCCCGGGTCCGGACGAAAAGGCTGCCGCCATGGCACAAAAAGCGATCGTCGGCGAAAAAGTCGGCATGACCCAGGTCTGGGCTGAGGACAATCGAATTGTCCCGGTCACGGTCCTGCGCGTCGAGCCGGCTCGAGTGGTGCAGGTAAAGACCACCGAACGCGACGGCTACACCGCTCTCCAGGTCACCTATGGCCACAAGGACGCGAAGAAGCTCAGCAAGCCCGAAGCAGGCCACTTCGCCAAGGCCGGGGTTGCCCCGGGCCGGCGTCTGGTCGAACTGCGACTCGAATCCGTCGATGGTTTCGCCGTCGGCCAGGAGATCACGGTCGACACCCTGGTCAAGGGACAGAAGGTGGACGTCACCGCGGTAAGCCGTGGTAAGGGCACCGCAGGCGTCATGAAGCGTCACAACTTCAAGGGCCAGGGCGCAAGCCACGGTAACCACAAGCACCACCGTGCACCCGGCTCGATTGGTTCGTGCAGCTATCCGGGCCGCGTGCTCAAGGGCCTCAAGATGGCCGGCCACATGGGTAACGAGCAGGTCACGACCATGAACCTCGAAATTGTCGAAGCCGACCTCGAGCGTGGGCTGTTGCTCATCAAGGGTTCGGTGCCAGGCCCCAACGGTGGCGTCGTCATCGTCCGCAACGCAGTGAAGGGGAAGTGAACTCATGACTTCCGTAGCACTCAAGACCGTCACCGGTGCCGATGCAGGCAGTGTCGAGCTCGACGCAGAGATGTTCGGTGTCCAGCCCAACGTCCCGGTCATGCACCAGGTCGTCACCGCTCAGCTGGCCCATCGCCGTGCCGGCACCCAGAGCACCAAGACCCGTGCCGAAGTCAGCGGCGGCGGCAAGAAGCCGTTCAAGCAGAAGGGCACCGGTAACGCCCGTCAGGGCTCCACCCGTGCGCCACACTTCAGCGGCGGCGGCGTGGCCCTAGGGCCGAAGCCCCGCAAGTACAGCCAGAAGACCCCCAAGAAGATGATCAAGCTTGCGCTGCGGTCGGCACTGTCGGACCGCGCCAATGAGGGCAAGATCATCGTCATCGACAGCTGGGGCTTCGATGCCCCCAGTACCAAGTCGGCGGCTGCCGCCCTACAGGCGCTCAACATCGCCAAGTCGGTGCTCATTGTGCACAACCGCGAAGACGTGGTCACCGTCAAGAGCTTCCGCAACCTGCCGTCGGTGCAGCTCATCGAGGTCAGCGAACTGAACGCATACGACGTGCTCTGCAACGAGACCATCGTGTTCACCAAGGACAACCTCCCCGGCGAGGTCATCCAGACCGCTCCTGCGAAGGCTCCCGCCAAGAAGGCCAAGGCCGCCCCGGTCGTCAGCGACCCGGCAGCTTCCACCGCTGATTCGTCCGAAACGGAGCAGTCATGAAAGATCCCCGTGACATCATCTTGGCGCCCGTGGTGTCCGAGAAGAGCTACGCGCTCATCGAACAGGGTGTCTACACCTTCAAGGTGCACCCATCGGCGAGCAAGCCCGAGATCCACGACGCTGTCGAGGCAATCTGGGGTGTGAAGGTCGTCAAGGTCAACACGCTCAACCGACTCGGCAAGGTCACCCGCGCCCGGAAGAGCAATCGCAACGGCAAGAAGCCCGACACCAAGCGGGCCATCGTCACCCTGGCGGCGGGCAACGACATCCCGCTGTTCGAGAACTGAGATCGCAATGGCTATTCGCTCACGCAAACCAACCAGCGCCGGTCGCCGCTTCCAGACGTCTGCTGATTTCTCCGAGATCACCAAGTCGACGCCCGAGAAGACGCTGATCGCCAGCCGCCACCGCACCGGCGGACGCAATGTGTACGGTCGCAAGACCGCCCGTCACCGTGGTGGCGGGCACAAGCGTCAGTACCGCATCATTGACTTCAAGCGCGTCAAGGATGGCGTGGTGGCCAAGGTCGCTGCCATCGAGTACGACCCCAACCGCACCTGTCGTATTGCCCTGCTGCATTACGCAGACGGCGAGAAGGCATACATTCTTGCGCCCAAGGGGCTCAACGTGGGCGACCACGTGCAGAGCGGCCAGGGCAGCGATGTGAAGCCGGGTAATGCAATGCCCATGCGCTTCTTGCCCGTTGGTACCGTCATCCACAACGTCGAACTGCGCCCCGGCCAGGGCGGCAAGATGGGCCGTTCGGCCGGTATGGCCATCCAGCTCGTCGCCAAGGACGGCCAGTTCGCCACCGTGCGTCTGCCCAGCACCGAGATGCGTCGAGTGCTCATTGACTGCCGCGCCACTGTTGGCGAAGTCGGCAACAGCGAGCACGAGCTCGTCACCATCGGTAAGGCCGGCCGCAACCGCTGGAAGGGCATTCGCCCGCAGACACGTGGTGTGGCCATGAACCCAGTCGACCACCCGTTGGGTGGTGGCGAGGGCCGTACATCCGGTGGTCGTCCCCCCGTGTCCCCCTGGGGCAAGCCCGAGGGTCGTACTCGCAACAAGAAGAAGGCGTCGCAGCAGCTCATCGTTCGCCGCCGCCGTACCAGCAAGGG
>WLMZ01000082.1 GCA_009726095.1 Actinomycetota bacterium | reverse complement strand
GTTCCATGACGAGATCGATTCTTCCGGCGCAGGCACGTCGTACTCATGGCCTCGGTCCGTCGCTCGAACTACCGGGGGCGATGGAGGGGCTGCCGTGGGTGCGATCCATCCTGTCGGATGGCACACGCGAGCCGTTCGTGGTTGCCGTACCGAGTGGAGCAACGGCTGACTTCATCTGGGCGGCGATCGAGGGTGATTGTCTGGCCGGCCTGGCCCACGCTTCGATCAAGCGGGGTCTGCCCGCGACTCCGGGGCAGGCCGAAGCGGTCGCTGATCGACACCGGCTGAACACGGCGTTCGATCTACTCGCTGAGGCTGCCCTACACGATCTACACGCACTACTCGCCGCGGCGGGCATCGAATGGCGCATCCTCAAGGGGCTGGCGACTGCGCACCTGTGGTACGACTCGCCCGATCAGCGGCACACCGCAGATGTCGACCTCCTGGTGCACGAAGCCGATTTCTGGCGGGCAATCGAATTGCTGGGCGCGCAGTGGCCACGGGCCATCGTGTTCCGCAGTCGGGCCTCGCAAGCGGCCGCGAATCAGGCCACGTTCGTGCACCCGAGCGGGGTGGAGATCGATCTGCACCGGTGGGTCACCGGTTTCCTGCCGGAGTTCCGCCTGCCGGAGTCGTTGTGGTGGGAGCAACCGCAGGAGTTCCGTCTTTCGTGGGGCGAGGCGTCGGCGATGTCGCCGGACCTGATGGCGTTCCACGTGCTGCTGCACCTCACCAGCAGTTCGGTGCGGCTCACCTCTGTGGCCGATCTGTTGCGCGCACTTGAACGAGACGACATCGATTGGGACCGGGTGCTCGGCCTCGCCCGTGGCCGCGGCCTGCGCACCCCGCTCTGGTGGGGTGCAGAGCGGGCCGCCGTCTGGGCGCAGTCGCCGCGGCTCGACGATCTGATCGCGCGGCTGAGACCGGGTCGGCTGCACACGCTGCTCGGACCAGCGATCCTGCAGTCGCCACTCGCCCGCCAGATCGTGTTCCATGCGAGTACTCCGCATCGGGCGCGGCGTCTCATCGACTCGCTCCGTCCCACCCCCGAATTCGTCGCATGGCGAGCCAACGAGCAGACGGCGGCCGCCAATGGCCGCTGATCGATGGCAAAGTCCGCTTCAATGGTGGCGATGAGTAGCCGACCGCTCGACGAGCCAGTGCTGCGGATCAGGCCGCGCCGGGGCTTCGCATCGTTGAACCTCGGCTCACTGTGGACCCACCGCGAGTTGTTGCAGCGCTTCACCGGGCGCGACCTCACCCTGCGGTACCGCCAGACGGCGCTCGGCGTGATCTGGGTGGTACTGCAACCCTTGCTCGGGGCTGGCGCGTTCTCGTTCGTGTTCGGCGCGATTGCCGGGTTCTCCAGCAGCGGTGGTACCCCCTACTTCGTGTTCGCATTCGCCGGGCTCACCGCATGGGGTCTGTTCTACAACGTGCTCACGCGTGCCAGTGGTTCGCTGGTGGCCAACGCGCCGCTCGTCTCGAAGGTCTTCTTTCCCCGGCTGATCCTGCCGTGCTCCACCGTCGGCTCATCGCTGGTCGACTTCGCGGTGGCGCTGGTGATGCTGGCGGTGCTGGTGCTCATCGGCGGGGCCAGCACGGGCTGGGCGCTGCTCACGTTGCCGCTGTGGGTCGCGGTGATCATTGCCCAGGCACTTGGCATCGGGGTGCTGCTGTCGGCGCTGATGGTGCGCTACCGCGACGTGCAATACGTGCTGCCGGTGGCCAGCCAATTGCTGCTGTTCGCCAGCCCCGTTGCCTACACGCTCGCCGCCGTGTCGCACCGCGGTCGCGCCTGGTTGCAGGTGAACCCGCTGACCGGTGTGCTCGAGGCGTTCCGCTGGTCCACCTTGGGTGGGCAGGAGTTCCCGGTGTCGGCGCTGTATTCGGCCGGATGGGCAGTTGTGCTGGTGCTCGGCGGGTTCGCCCTGTTCGCGCGGATGGAACGGCAGTTCGCCGATGTCATCTGACGCGCCCGCGATCCGCATCCGGGGTCTCGGTAAGCGCTATCGCATCGCGCACCGCGACGCCCAACACATCACGCTCGCCGAGACGATGCTGCAACGACTCCGCCACCCCATGTCGAGGGGGCAGCGCGAGGATTTCTGGGCACTGCGCGACATCGATCTCGACATTGCCCGCGGTGAGGCCCTGGGCATCCTCGGCCGCAACGGTGCCGGCAAGAGCACGCTGCTCAAGGTCCTCTCGCGCATCACCCATCCCACCACCGGCGAGGTCGACCTGTACGGACGCGTCGGCGGCTTGCTCGAGGTGGGCACCGGCTTCCATCCCGAACTGACCGGCCGCGAGAACGTGTACCTGAATGGGTCGATCCTTGGGATGCGTACGCGCGAGATCGATCAACGCTTCGACGAAATCGTCGACTTCGCCGGCGCGGAACGGTTCCTCGACACCCCGCTCAAGCGGTTCTCGTCGGGGATGCAGGTGCGCCTCGCGTTCTCCGTCGCCGCATTCCTCGACACCGAGATCCTGATCATCGACGAGGTACTCGCCGTCGGCGACGCCGACTTCCAGGCCAAGTGCCTGGGCAAGATGGGCGACCTACTGAACGGTGGCCGCACCGTGCTGTTCGTCAGCCACAACGCCTCCGCCGTGGCCCAACTCACCCAGCGGTGCGTGCTGCTCGACGCCGGTCGCCTGGTGGCCGACGGCCCGACTGCCGACGTGCTGGCCGAATACAGCAAGGCACGCGAACGCCTGAACGACGTGTCCACGTGGGACCTCCCCCGGCCCGAGAGCCATCTGGGCACGATCGTGAAGCTGGCCCGGGTGCGGGTGGGCGACTCGTCTGGGGTGATCCCCCAGACGACTCAGTCGAACGTGCAGCTCGAGGTCGTCCGTACCGGTTCGTTCGACGGCGATGCGCTGCGTGTCGTGTACCGAATCCTGCGTCACGACGGCATCCCCGTCGGCACGGCAATCACCTCGGGCGTGGTACTGCCCGCCGGTCAGCGGTCGGTCCTGGATTTCGAGCTCGCTTCTGCCGATCTGGCCCCCGGCCACTACTACCTTGCGATCTGGATCGACGCCGGCCTCGAGGGCGTGGTCATCCCGCTCGATCACCTTCCCGTGACGGCGCACTTCCAGGTCGTGCCCGACGCGGCGAGTCCGTTCGCCCATGTTTGGGCCAACGATTGGGGTGTCACCACATTGCCGTCGTCGACGCTGTCGGCGTGCAGCGCAAAGGATCCCGCTGTTGGACAGCACGCCACGCAACCCGACGGGCAGCATGGCGAACGCTGCTGACCAGGCGCCGCGGACCCTGGTCGTAGGGATCGACGTGCGATGCCTCACCGATCCCTACCTGCGCGGATTCAGCCGATACACCGTCAGGCTCATCGAGACGCTCTCACGCCGTCCCGATGTGAACGTGATCGCCTTCACCGACGCCGACCTTGTGCACGAGGTCCGGGTACCAGTCGTCCGTTTCGCCGCCCGCCGTGAGATCATCCGCGAACAGGTGGCGCTGCCCCGGGTGATCCGCGAACACGGGGTTGATTTCTTTCTGTGCCCGACCAACCGTGGACTCCCGCTTGTCGCCCCGTGCCCCACCGTGCTGACCCTGCACGACGCTGTCGAGTGGGACGCGGCGCTCGTCGACCCGCGTCGTGGTCGGTCGCGTCTACGGTTCGCCTATGCATCGGCGTTCTCGCTTGCTGGCGCATCACTGATCATCACGGTGTCGCGCGCGTCGGCGGATGCCATCCGCGCGGCCGTCGGTGTGTCCGAGGATCGGCTGCGGGTGGTGCACGAGGCAGCCGACGCACGGTTCACTCCCACGGCGGATGTACGTGACGCATCGATCCTGCAACGGTTGGGCATTTCCGGTGACTATGTGCTGTACGTCGGTGGTTTCGACAAGAAGAAGGACGTGCCCACATTGGTGCGTGCGTTTGCGGAGGCGGCCGCTGATGGTGTCTCGCTGGTACTCGCTGGGCGTATCACCGACGAGGCGGCGTCGATCCTGCAGTTGGCCGACGATCTCGGAATCGGCGAGCATGTGCACATGCCGGGCTATGTCGGCGACCTTGACCTCCCTGCGCTGTACCGATCGGCTCGATGCTTCGTCTTCCCGGCGATCGCTGAAGGGTTTGGATTGCCCGTCGTCGAAGCGATGGCCTGCGGGGTCCCCATCCTGGCCGCCGACGCCGCATCGCTGCCCGAGATCCTTGCTGAGGGTGGTCGTCTGTTCGCTGCTGCGGATGTGGCCGGCCTGGCTGTGCTCCTGCGAGACCTGCTGTCATCCGACCACGCACGTCAGCAGTGGTCGATCGCGGCGCGCAGCCGCGCCGCTGGCTTCTCCTGGGATGCAACTGCTGCGCAGACCGAGGCGGTGCTGCGCGAGGCCGCGGCCACCACGCGCCGAAACGTGGTGATGAGCCGGCTGCGTCGGCTGCTGCAAGCTCGGAACTGGGCGTCCTGACGGCCTGAGGCCGATCGAAATCGGGTGCTAGGTTCGACCAATCAGACGTCTGGCCGCTCTTCGCATCACGATCTTCGGTTGGTTCAACCGTCTGGTGGCCGTGCTGTCCCGGGCGCACCTCGGATCGCGCCTTCCGTTCCTTCGCCGGTTCTACTTCGCGTTGGTCATGCGCCTGAAGCCGTCGCGGCTGCAGATCAACGGGATGTGGATGCAGGTGCACAAACACGACAACGCTGTGACCCATGCGTTGCTCAACTTCGGTGTCTACGAGCCAATGGAAACGGCCGTGCTCAGCGGGCTGCTCCGACCCGGTGATGTGTTCGTGGACATCGGCGCGAACATCGGTTATTACACACTGCTCGCCTCGTCGCGGGTCGGTCCGCGCGGCCGCGTGATCGCGCTCGAACCGGGTCGGGGCAATCTCAGCCTGTTACGCGCGAACGTGGCCGACAACTCACTCGCGAACGTGACCATCGTGGCGGCCGCCGCGGGGCAAAGTGCTGGCGTACTGCCGCTCTACGAGTCAGCGACGAACATGGGCGATCATCGCCTGTACGCCGTTGACGAACGAGATCACTACGACGTCGAGGTGCTGCGCCTCGACGATCTGCTGCAGAAACCAGCCGCCGTGCCGAACGTTGTCAAGATCGATATTCAGGGTTACGAGTACCAGGCGATGAGCGGTCTGCGCGGCACGCTCGCCGCAGCCGAACGGTGTGCGGTGTGCAGCGAGTTCTGGTCCGAGGGTCTGCGCGCTGCCGGTAGCGCGAACCCGTCGGAGTATGCCGCGCTGTTCACCGATTTGGGTTACGAGCTGTATGAGATCGACGAGCACGCTGGCGCACTCCGTCCACTCGCAGGCGATGCGCTGACGGAGTTCCTCAGCGTGGATCGCGAAACGAACATCCTTGCGGTGAAAGGCATCGGCCATGCCGAGCTGATGTCTGTCATTGCGCGGCCAGCGGGAGTGGACGCATGAGCCGCGTCGTCGTCCTCACACCGTCGCTGCCGTTGCCCTTCGGCGCTGCCGATGCACGCTGGCTGTGTGCGCTGCTTCCAGAGCTGGTCAAACGGGGCCACGAGGTGCTGTGCCTCAGCTGCACCGAGGAGTCGGCCGAAGTGGTCCAGCGTGCCGAACTGGTGGCGGGCGAGTGCGGGTTCGCCTTTCGGCACGTGCCGTTTGTGCTCTCCGAGACGACGTTGCAGCGCAAGCTGCAGAGCCTGGTCCATCCGCATTCTGAGTTCGCCCGGATTGGCGAGCTGCGCCGCGTGCTCGACCAGGAGTGCGCCCGCGGTTGGGACGTGCTCCACGTCGAGCATCTGTATTCGGCGTGGGCCACACGGGATCTTCCCCGAGCGGTGACGTACCTCCACTTCCTCGGCGACGTCGATTGGGCTGGGCGCCGCGACCTCACGGTGAACGAACGGATTGAACGGATACAGCTGGGCAGGGTGGCCCGCCAACTGATCGGTTCGTCGCAGCCGCTGATCGCGATGACCGAGCGACTGGCCACAGAGGTCGCGCTGCACGGGGGTGCACTCCCACCGGTCGTGCCGATCGCGCTCGACATGGCGCGCTACCAGCTGCAGCCGTTCGTCGCGGAGCCGGTGTTGGGTGTGATCGGGTCGATGCACTGGTACCCATCGCGAGCCGCTGCCGAGCGGGTGATTGGGCTCTGGCCCCAGATCCGTGAGCGGGTACCGGACGCCACGTTGAAGGTGGCTGGCTGGGGCTCGGAGCAGTATCTCGGACGGCATTTTCCGATGTCCGGAGCCGAACTGGTGGGCACGGTCGATGACCCGGAGAGCTTCTTCGGGCAGATTGCTCTGCTCGTGTATCCACCCCCACAGGGCACGGGTATGAAGATCAAGGTGATGGAGGCGTTCGCATATGGCGTGCCCGTGCTGAGCAACGCCGAGGGTCTCGAGGGTCTAGGGGTGCGCGATGGAGTGGAGGCCGTGATCGCCGAGACCGACGCCGAGATCGTGGACCGAGCGGCCACGATGCTGGCCGATGCCGAGCGTCGCCACGGAGTGCGTTTGGTGGCCCGTCGTCTCGTGGAGGACGAACTCACCATCGCACGATCCGTCGATCGATTGCTCCTCGCCTACGAGGGGTTCGGACTCGCGCCTTAACCGTCTGAAGGAGGGCAGCCCGGCTGCACGCGGCAGTAGAATCGGGCCTCATGACGGCAACTGGCTACCGCAGATTCGCGAGGATCGGCCATCTCCACCTGCGTCGTCGCCTTCGTCCCGTGGTGACCACCCGGTGCGGGCCGTATCGGATGACCTATACCACTGACGACCTTGGTGTTGGCTTCGACCTGTTCGTGCACGGCATTTGGGAAGCGCATCTGGTGAGACTCCTGCCGTATCTTCATCTCGATGGAAAGGTGGCGATTGACGTCGGCGCAAACGTCGGTGCGTACACGCTGCGGCTCAGTGATGCCGTGGGGGCATCGGGCTCGGTGATCGCCATGGAACCCGATCCACAGACCAACGCCTGGCTGCGACGGAATGTCGATCAGAACGGCTGCATCAATGTCTCGGTGGTACAGGCAGCCGCCGGGAGTGCGCCCGCTGTAGCCGCCTTTGCCAACGATCTGGTGAACCGCGGGAACCACCGAATCGTGGGCGAACACGACCCCCATGACCGAACCGTCGAAGTCGTCACCGTCGACTCCCTCACCGAGGGTCTGCCAGCCGACTCCGTGGGTTTCATCAAGATCGATGTCCAGGGCTTCGAGTTGGAGGTCGTGAAGGGAATGCTCGACACGCTCCGACAGAACCCTGGGTGCATCGTTCAGCTCGAACTCAACGCGCACGATGACGGCCGGACCAGCGAACTCGTGGCGCTCCTGCAAGCGATTGGTTGGGGCGGATTCGAGGTCTTGCCGAAACGGCTCATTCCGATGCAGAGCCCGGCGAGCTACGAATGGCCGCTGTTCACGCCGCTGCTCTGGAGCGACTGCGATCTCCTGCTGTCGAGCGATGTCGACGGTCTGCGTGAGATGCTGGATCGGGCGCTCACCGAGGTGCTCGGCGTATCGGCAGTCACTGAGTCAAGGGTGCCGAAGTCCTGAGCACGCTGTGATCGCGGGCCCGTCGCAACATTGCCCCGTAGGAGAACTCGTCGACGAAACGCGATCGGGCATTGCGCGCGAGCGTCGTGCCCACCGCAGCACTGGTCAACAGTTGTGTCACGTGCTCGGCGAAGCCCTGTGGGTCGGCGGAGACCAGTAGGTCACGTCCCGGCACGAGCGCAAGCCCAGCGACGAGCTCGGGTGTTGCCACGATCGGTCGCCCGCATGCCATGCTCTCGAGCAGCTTCAATGGGACGCCGCCACGCAGCCGGATCGGTAGTGCCATCAGCGCGCATGACCCCACGAAGGCCGCCGAGTCGTTCACGGTGCCTAGCAGTTGGACACCGGGAACTACACGAAGGGTGTCGGCCACGGTTGCGGGCATCCCGCCGCCCGCGAGCAGCAAGCGGGCCTCGGGTCTGTGCTGGTGCACGAGGGGAAGGACCTCCAGAGCCAGGAATGTCGCAGCATCGAGGTTGGGTCTGTAGGTATACGTTCCGATGAAACCGATCGTGCCGTTGGCGGGCGGATCAGTGGGGATGATCTCCTGCTCGTCGAAGGTGTTTCCGCACACGAGAACGTTGGTTTGTGGGGCCTTTCGCGCCAGCTCGGCGGCATCGTCGTCGCTCGCCGCCCAGAGCTCCGTGCATGCCGCAAGGAAGAGGTCCTCTTGCCGACGAGACGCAAGGTAGTTGACCACAAGGCCCGGAACGCGCAGCGGGTTTCGTCGGGCCTCCTGCTTCAAGAAGCCGAGCGTGAGCTCGGAGAGCACGTCGAGTGCGTCGCCGATGACTCGTACACCCTGAGAGCGCAAGACCGGCGCGATGTGCAGCAGGCTCGTCGGAAGCACGACGAAGTCGGCGTGTACCCGAGCGGCCTCGGCACAGGTCTTTGGGGCGAGGCCAGCAAGGTCGTACGGGATCGAGAACGGATAGGTGCTCGATGGTTGTCGAAGGATTGCCGCGGTGGCCATGCGCAGTCGAAGTGAGACACGCTTCCAGATGCCCAGCCCTGAATACTCGACGCGCGCTCCCGCATGGGTGGCGCCGTCGCACACGGCGGCCATTCCCGCGGGATCGTATGGCCGGCCCGCCGTCGAGAAGACCAGTGCGTGGCTCTCACAGCCGATATCCCGTACCAGACGGAGGTTGGCCAGCTGACGCACATGTACGCCGGTCACTCGCGGGACGGGGACATCGACCATCACCGTTAGTACCCGCCACCTCGGCGTACCCTGTGGTGGGGCGTCCTCAGAGCTCACGGACGGCCTGTTCCAGACGAATGCCGAGTGCCTCGGGTTCCCAGCCGAAGGCGCTCGTCGCCGCACCGATATCGGCTGTCTTGGATTCGGCCAGTCGCGCCAGCTGATCAGCGCGCAGGCCGAGCAGGCGCAACGCCGGGCTGAGCAGCGGAATCGATGCGGGCAGGGTGATGAGCGGGGCCCGTACGCCCGTGACCTCGACGAGGATTTCGATCACCTCGCGCAGCGGCGCTGCCTCGGGTCCGGCTGCGGCGAACAGCCCGCTGCGTGGTGCAGCGTGGTGGGCTGCGACGAGATCGATGAGGTCATCGACGTGTATCGGCTGCACCAGTTGTGTACCGGGGCCGGGCACCAGTGCCATGTGCCACCGGCGGATCAGGCGGGCGGCGAACGAGATGTTCTTGTCGCCGCCGTGGCCGTAGATCATCGTCGGTCGCACGACGCAGGCACCACGCCCGAGGGCGAATGTCTCTCGCGCGCGTGCAGTCTCGATTCCCGGCGCAGCGATGGCGGATGTGACCTGCTGCGACGAGAACACCAGCCAGCGCGGGCCATCGATGCGTTCCAGCACCCAGTCGATGTCTGGCGACGTGAGCTGTCCACACACCACGACCTGCGTGGCGGAGGAAGTGCTGAGCAAGCGATCGAGGTCGGCACCGTTCGCCACGTGTTGGAACATCGGGTGCAGGCGTTGCGATGTCTGCGTAACCGCGACGCCGCGGGTCTGCAGCTGCTGGCCGAGCAGAGTACCCACGTATCCGCTGCCGATGATCAGCGAGCTCATTGCCGACATCTCTGATAGACGGACACCAGCTCGTCGACGTGCTTGTCGAACGAGAATAGGTCGTGGGCGCGCTGGCTTGCGGCGATGCCGAGCGCCTCGCGTAGCTCGGGGTCCTGCAGGCGCCCGATCGCCGTCGCGAGATCCGGTGGGCTGTCAGGCGGTACGACGAGTCCGGTCACTTCATCGAGGTTCACCCAGTCGGTGCCGGTACCCAGAGATGTGCTGACGGCGGGGAGGCCGTTGGCCATCGCCTCTGACATCGCCATACCGAACGATTCGGCCTTTGAGTTGGACGGCAACACGAAGACATCGGCAGCGCCGTACGACAACGCCAGCTCGCGGTCGTAGAGAAACCCGCTGAACTCCACACGGTCGGCAAGGCCAAGCTGGGCCGAAAGCGCTTCGAGCGCAGCCCGATCGGGCCCGTCGCCGACGATTCGCAGGGTTGCGTTGGGCACCATCGCCATTGCTCGCAGCAGGGTGTCGAGACCCTTGTAGTAGACCAGCCGGCCGACGAACAGCAACCGTATTGGCCCCGTGTAGTGCTGGTGGACAGCGCCGCTCCCGACGAGTCGCGGCGACACACCGAACGGCAGCACGCGTACCTTGCCGACATGGTTCGCCAATTCGGGTGTGCTCGCCATCGCCTCACCCGAGACCAAGATGGCGGCCATCTGATCGAAGAGGCGGGAGCGGAGGCGCCCGTACAACGGCTCGAGGAAGCGCTGCCTCACGAGCTGCGCATGGAATGTGCACACCAGGGGCGAGCTGTTGAGGAAGACACCGATCTCGCCGATGGGGTTCGGCATGTGCGTGTGCACGATGTCGGCGCTGAGATGTCGGACCTCGCGTATCAAGCCCGGGGCAATGGGCATCGACAGCGCTCGCCCGAGTTCGCGATGGCGATGAACCACAACTCCCGATGCCATTCGCTCGACCCTCGATTGGTGCACTCCGGCCACGTGCACCTCGACCTCGTGGCCCCGTTCGGCCAGGGCATCGGCCACGTCGGCGATGTAGCAGGTGATCCCTGCGGCTAGTGGCGGATAGAAGTCCTTGAAGACGTGGACGATCTTCATCGCAGTGCCGATCGATTCGTGGGCCGCGTGCTGTCGAGCAGTGCAGCGCTGAACTCATCTGCGGACGCATGGGGGGTGGTCGCCCGCGCCCAGGACAGTGCTGCCTGGCCGAGTTCGCGTCGCATGTCCTCACGACTGTAGAGGTCCTCGATCGCGCTCACCCAGCTCCACAGATCATCCGGGTCGAGCAGGCGCGCCCATGGCTCGATCGCTGCATCGACCGCCCCGCCGGCGCGCCCCACCAGCACGGGTAGGCCCGCAGCTGCGAGCTCGTGGATCGCCAGACCGAAACCCTCGACCCCCTGCTCGGCGACAGAATCTCTGCTGGGGAAAAGCCCGACGTGGGCGCGGGCCAACACGTCGGCAAGTGCAGAGTCGGGAACGAAACCGGGGAGCCTCGCCGTATCACCGACGCCGAGTTGCAGGGCTTTGTCCCGAAGCGCTTCAAGGCGCGGTCCGTCGCCGATGATGGTGAGTTCATCGATGACGCCGAGCGGCTTGAGTACGGCACACAACCGGATGAGCAACTCCAGGTTCTTGTACCCCTCGTTGAGCCGGGTGATCGCAACAAGGCGCAGTCCGTCCGCCGGACCGCGGTGGGACACGGTCTCTGCGAGCCACGGCGGCGTCAGACGCGGCGTGACGATTCGGATTCGGTCGCGTCGCACGCCCAACTGTTCGACGAGTTCGGCACAGTGCTGGCTGATGGCGATCACAGCATCGGCCGATCGCATCGCGCGAAGGGCGAGCCGGGGCTTCCAACTACGAGCGGTCATCTCGCCGCCGTACGCAAGTGCTGCCGAACTGGCCCGAGCAGGAACCGCCGCGGCCACGGCAGCGGCGGTGACGTAGGGATGACCTGCGACGACGATTCGTCGGTCGGCCTGGCGGAGCCAGCGGACTCCTGCGATCAGATCGCCGGTGAACCGAATCGGTGTGGTCCGACGCAGGCCGGAACGGGTGGCACCTGGAGAGGTGGTCACGACGAGCCATTCGACCCCGGCCGTGTCGACGCACCACGACTCGAGCAGGCGCGAGATGCCACCACCCACCGGCGGGTAATCGAGTGCGATCAGCAATGCGCGCGTCCCCACCTAGCGCCTCCTCGACCTGATGCATCCGAGAGCGAGGAACAAGGTGTCCATCGCCGGGCGCTCGAGGGCGGGAACGAACAGCTGCATGCCGGCGCGGCCTGCCTGCCACCACAGTGCCGACATCGCCCGTCGGGTCGCCTCGATGGCTGCCACGCTTCCGAGCGTTTCCGGCATCTGCTCGGCGATGGCGCTGGCAACGAGGGCGTTGTCGTGCCGCAGGAGCCTGAAGCCATGGGGCGCCGGCAGCGCAGAGTCGTTGAACGGCACCAAGGGAACCGTGCAGCGGGCAAGATGCATCTCGATCTCCCGACCGAGGTCGACGATGTCGACGTAGCGAATCGATTCCTGCACGGTGAGGTCGGCGACGTTTCGCTCGGTCCCGTCGATGTGGATTTCGACCCCAGCAGGTACCAACCGCGTAGCGGCGCTGTCGGCAAGTCGGAGCACGATCTCGCGATGGGTACCGACCACGTGGCGTTTGCCGACGGCAACGTAGAGCGGCACCACCCCGTTGGGTGCCCGCGTGATCGAGCCGGTGTGGAGATCGGCCACGGCAAAGGGGCCTGCGGCCAGATTCACTGCTTGAGCGCCGTAGCGCTTGCAGCGCGTCATCATCTCGGCTCGTTCGACGGTGCTGCCCGGGATCCCCCACGGGTCGGCGACAGCGGTTCCGAGCACGACATGATCACCGTCGATGTTGAATGCGGGTCCGGCAAGCAGCGCGGTCCCCCAGGCGAGTTCGCGGGTGACGACGGGCCAGTTGGGGGGCAGCACATCGACGGCGGACGCGATGGCCTCGGCCGGAGCGGTCTGGGCCGCAAGGATGATGAGGAAGCCGGACTGGGACCCCTCGGGCATCAGCTGATCACCGGCCGACATCGCCGGTTCCCCACAGGCCGGGACCTCGTGGCCGAGGGGTCGGCCCGTTGAGTCCCTCGGCCGGAGACAGGGCGTCGCCGGCGCCGGCCTGCCTGGGTTCGGCCGCGCCGAGGATGACAATGACCACCGCGATGATCGCCAAGCGGATACCGATGGTGACCAAGAAGTACGCCACATTGCGCTCGATGCCGGCAAATGCCGTACCGACGTAGGCAAAGATCGCCACGCCGAAGCCCGAGTTGGCGGGGAATTTCATGTCGTACAGGCGGGTGGCAGCACCGATGAACATCATCCCGATCGCGATGCCGAGCACGTCCCAGTTCAAGAAGAAGTCGGCCATCAGGGTGAGGGCCTGCGAGGACGGATCGGTCTGGGGGTTCGAGGTGTAGAAGTTGATGTTGTACCAGCGGCCCAGACTGAGTTGGGTGAACTTCGTGGTGTGCAGCCGGCTGACACCCGGGATCATGTTGACTGCAGGTTCGAAGATGCTGGCACCGTGCTGATACGGCACGCGGTCGGGAACGTCGCGGCGCAGCAGCAGCATCGCCTCAACCCCCGAGGTCCGCGCCGACATGTTGCTGGTGATGTCGGTGACCATCTCGCCGGCATTCTTGCGGTGGTCACCCTGAAACTTGAGTGTGAGGTCATAGCGGGTGAGCGCGTTCCATGCTTCGGAAACGATGTTGCCGCCACCGCTGATGCGCTGGCCCTCGACCCCCAGATACCCCATCAGGCCGACAAGCGCCGTGGCGAGGACGGCGAACCAGCGAATACGCGGTGACCCGACGAAGTAGCCGATGATCCATGCGACGACGGGCAGGACAGCGAGCTCCTTGAACGATGTGGCCGCACCCAACAGAATGGCAACGCCGAGCAACGACAGCGTCGACAGTCGCAACCGTCGTTCGAGCGCGTCGGAGTAGGCAAGGCCGCCGATGCCGAACAGGTAGAGCAACGCAGCGTTGCTCAACAGTCCGCTTGCCGAGCCCACGTAGTTCGAGGCCAGGGTGAGCACGAGCGCTGCGAGTGCGATGCCCTGGTATTGCCCTCTGCCGGTCGACGCTCGAAGGGGTGACACCGGAACGAACGATGTCAGGGCATTCCCGACGAGCAGTGCGGCGAAACCGGCGCCGCTGACCAGCCAGACCCACGCGAGGTCGGCGTCGGTGGCGTAGTAGGTGATGAAGTGCACTGCGTGGCTGTGGCGGTTGGACATGATCACCAGCAGGCGGATCGGGTAGTAGATCATCCAGAACAGGGTCATCACCCAGAGAGCCGTTGGTATTCGCCGGTGCTTGAGCCGCGAGACGTACCGGTACGCGGCGACGTACCAGATCGACATCAAGAGGGCGACGAGCGCGAGGGCTAAGCCGCCCATCACCTGCGCGACAATCACGATGCCGGCGTAGGAGACGACCAACCAGATCAGCCATCCGCGGTAGCTGCTGGCGTCACCGAAGCCGACCTCGCCGACCTCGTCGCCGGAGTTGTCACCCAAGTCGTCTGGGCGTATCACAACAGGCGTCCGAGTAGTTGGCTGATCTCGGCGGTGCGCTGCTCGTAGGTCTCATGTGCCGCCAGCGTTTGGGCGGACGTCGCCAGCGCGCTTGCCTCGCCGGGGTGGGCGAGGTAGTGATCGACGAGTTCCCGCAACTGTCCGGGCGACGAGAACCATCGGCACCCGATGCCGTCACGGAACGGTGTTCCATCGGTGCCCGGGTCGGTCAGTTGGAGGGCGCCGCTGGCCATGATCTCGCGCGTGCGCATGTTGTGTGCGCCAGCATTGTGGGGATGCAGCAGGTTGATGCCGATTGCTGCACCAGCCAGCAGCTCACCGGCGGCGGAGCCGTAGCGCGGCGGCCCGGTGGCCAGGCCAGCAGCGTTGTCCCAACCCCAGCCGACGATGGTCAGGTCGAGTCCCTCGAGGGCGCGCAGAAAGCGTTCGCGGCGCAGGCTCCAGGTGCCGGCGAAGGCAATGCCTGATCGTTGGGTGCCGGGGTCGCTGCGCGGGAACCACGCCGGGTCGTAACCGAAGGGAACGGTCGCGACCCGCTGGCATGTTGGTTCGAGTGCGAGACGGAGGCGATCGGACCACACGATGGCAAGATCGGCTGCGGCGAGCCGTGCGGCCGCATCGGCGTTGTCGGCAATACGCCAGAAGGGGTTGTCGGGGTAATAGATCGCGATCGGGCCATGTACGCCGGCTGTTGCAATGTCCTGCGAGGTCAGCCCGCTGCCCTTGATGACCAGCGTGACGTCGGGCTGTAGCTGCTCGAGCGCCTCGTGAAAGCACGGTGCCGTACGACGTGTCCGTGCCCGTCGACGTACCCGGGTGACGAGCGATGAACGGTCGATCAGCCGGGTTACGGCATTGGCGGGGTCGACGACCGTCACGTCCCACCGCTGTCGCAGGCCGGGTTCGAGCGACCGCAGCAGCGCCCCCGGGCGGTCCTCGCCGGCGAGCAGCAGTTTCATCGGGCGAGCACCATTCGATAGATGGTTTCGAGAGCGTCCACGTGGCGGCGC
>WLMZ01000081.1 GCA_009726095.1 Actinomycetota bacterium | reverse complement strand
TGACCTCGTCGCGCGAGAACCCAACGGCGGTATCGAGACGCGTGAGCGGACGGCGGAGATCCTCGTAGAACCACCAGTCGACAGGTTCGCCCGGGTCCCCGGCATCGCCGGGAATCGCGGTGAACTTGCCCCCGATGAACGTCATTTCCTTGACCGGACGGCGTTCGATACGTGGGCCGATGTCGCGGTACTTGGAGGGCAGACGGTCGGACCACACCGTGGCGGGTTCGATGACGTGGTCATCGACAGAGATGATCTTGGGCAACTCGCGCATGTTCGGCACTGTAGCATCGGTTTCTGACGGTGTGTCAGATTCGAGTGCTCACACGCTCGGACTGCGATTCTCGGGGGTTTCATTCATGGGCGTGCCAACTTCGTACGAGACGCTGCTGTGTCATGTCGACGATCGGGTCCTGCGTGTCACCCTGAACCGCCCCGATCGACACAATGCCTTCAACGACAAGTTGGCCGCCGAGCTACAGAGCCTGTGGCGGGCGTTGCGCTTCGACGACGACATCCGAGCCATCGTGCTCACCGGCCAGGGCGACAAGGCCTTCTGTACCGGTATCGACCGTTCGTGGTCGGTGCCCCAACCCGACTCACCGTTCATGATCGACGATCCCGGGCTGTTGCTGGGGCCCAAGACCGCCGGCCTGTGGAAACCCGTCATCGCAGCCGTCAACGGCATGGCCTGTGGCGGCGCGTTCTACCTGCTCGGTGAATGCGAGACCATCATCGCTGCCGAGCACGCAACGTTCTTCGATCCCCACACCACCTACGGCATGGCTGCGTCGTTCGAGCCGATCCTGCTGTACGGCCAGATGCCCTTCGGCGAACTCTGCCGCCTAGCGCTGATGGGCAGCCACGAACGCATGACCGCCCAACGCGCCCATCAGATCGGGTTCGTGCAAGATGTCGTGCCGGCGGCCGATCTGCTCGACACGGCCAACGCGATCGCCCAGGCCATTGCGTCCCAGCCGGCGGCGGCGGTGCAGGGCACGCTGCGCTCGCTGTGGGCTGCGCGCGAGATGGGCCGTGCGCAGGCGCTGGCCATGGCGCCACATCTCGTCACCCTCGGGAACCAGGCCGAGGCGCTCGCCGAGGGGCAGGCAGCGTTCGCCTCCGGTCAGCGCATCGAGCCGCGGCTGCGATAGGACACTCCCATGCTTGCTCCCGATGCATTCCGGCTCGACGCGAAGGTGGCGCTGATCACCGGCGCCGCCGTTGGCCTCGGGCGTTCCATGGCGCTTGCCTTCGCCCAATACGGCGCCGATCTGGTGCTGTGCGACCGCAAGGCCGACGAGCTCGCAGAGACCGCTCGCTCAGCCGAGGCGCTCGGAGCCACGGTGTCCACGGCGCTGCTCGACGTGCGCGACACGGCGGCCGTCAATGCCTGGGTCGGTGGGCTCGCCCGGGTCGACGTGTTGGTCAACAACGCCGGTGGCACATTCCATGGATCCTTCCTCGACACCAGCGACAAGGGTCAGCGGTCGGTGGTCGACGAGAACTTCACCAGCGTCACCAACTTCGTGCGGGCCTGTGTGCCCAAGATGCCCAAGGGTTCGAGCATCATCAACATCACCTCGGTCGAGGCCTATCGAGCGGCCCCGGGCTTTGGCATCTACGGAGCGATGAAGGCCGCTGTCGAGCACCTCAGCCGCACGCTCGCGCTCGAGCTCAGCCCATCGGGTATCCGTGTCAACACCATCGCTCCCGATGGTCTGCCCACCCCCGGTGATGCCGGCCTCTTGGTGGGCGAGAGCGACTATGGCAAGAAGCTGGCGCTCGGCTGGGGCACCAGCGACGACATCTGCGGGCCCGCCGTGTTCCTGGCGTCATCGGCCAGTCGCTACATCACCGGAACCACGGTGCATGTCGATGGCGGATCCGATGCTGCCCGCGGTTGGCACCGCGACGACAACGGCAACTGGGTGCCGTAGGCCTCCGGCAACGTCCGCGGTTGCGTGGTGGCGCGAGACTTGCGTCATGCAGATCACTCCCGTCACCGCAGCCATCGGTGTAGATATCACCGATGTCGATCTCGCCAGTGCTGACGTCGTTCAGGTCGCGGCGATCCGCTCGGCCGTGGTGCGTCATCACGTGGTCATGATCCGGGGCCAGCAGCATCTCGGCCTCGATGGACTTGAAGCCTTCACGCGGCGCCTCGGCACGCCCATCGATACGCCCTATGTGCAACCGATGAACGATCGTCCCGATGTGGTGCGTGTGGTGAAAGAGGCCGACGAGCGCGCCCTCAATTTCGGTGGAGGTTGGCATACCGACCTCAGCTATCTCGCCGCCCCGCCCAGCTTCACGCTGCTGTGGGCGCTCGACGTGCCGACCTACGGCGGCGACACGATGTGGTCGAACCAGAGTGCCGCCTACGAGTCGTTGTCGTCGGGATTGCAGGAGTGCCTGCAGGGCCTGCGTGCTGTGCACTCGGCAGGGCTGCCGTATGGCCCGGGCGGTGCGTACGACGCCACGCAGAAGGGCCGCACGATGACCATCCTGCCCAGCGCCGAGGCGTTCGCCGAGCAGGAGCATCCCGTGGTCGTCGCGCATCCGGAAACCGGCAGGCCGGCGCTGTTCCTCAACAGCGGCTATGTCACCCGGTTCGCTGGTTGGGCGGCGCACGAGTCGAAGGGCCTGATGTCGCAGCTCATGGCACACAGCCTGCGCGACACCAACACCTGCCGGATGCGTTGGGCCAACGGCACCCTCGCCATCTGGGACAATCGCGCCACGCAACACAACGCGCTCAACGACTACGCCGGCTTTCGCCGCGAGCTCTTCCGCACCACTGTTGCCGGTACCCCACCCGTCGCCTACACCGGCTGACCGGTCCCCGCTTCGCGTGGGCCATCACAGGTGGCCTGAGATGGTCGGGGGGTTTGTTGTCGTTGCAACTACTGTGGGGGCGGAGTCACCACACCCCGGGCGCTGCTAGCCGGCTACGACTTCGGTGATACGGGCAAGCAGGGTCGGGTCGGCGTCGGCGGGAACCAGGACCAGTTCGTCGCAGCCGGTGGCGGCCATGGCAGCGATGGTGTCGCGCAGCGCCTCGGGGGAGTGGACGGTCATGGCGTCGGCCAGCATGCGCGCGATGTCCTTGCCGAACACGTCGAGGTACTGCAGAGCGAAGTTCTTCAGTACCTGTTCGGCATCGGGGCCGAGGGACACGAACACGCCGGTGGTCAGGCGGGGTCGGTCGGTGCGGCCCGCTTCCAACCATGCCGTTTCGGCAGCCCGGAACTGGCGGTCGGCTTCGTCGGCGTCGCCCGAGAGGGCGAACCCGCTGACGCCGTCGGCCCATCCGGCGGCGCGCTGCAACGACTTCGGTCCCATGCCACTGCACAGGATTGGCGGTCCGCCAGGCTGCACGGGTGGCGGGCCGATGGGATTGCCGTCGGTAGCCACACCACCGGCCCAAAGACGGCGCAGTTCGTGCACTGCCGTGTCGAGACGGCTGTGCCGACGATCGAACGTCGCACCCAGTGCTTCGTAGTCCTGCTGTCGTCCACCGACCCCGACCGCCAGCTCGACCCGGCCATCAGAGAGTACGTCGATCGTTGCCAACTGTTTAGCCAGCATTGCCGGGGCGTGCCACGGGGCGACGGCCACGTTGAGGAACACCCGCACGCGTTCGGTGAGCATGGCTGCGGCGGTGCACAGCGTGATGCCCTCGAGGTTGTGGAACGTGATGCGTTCGCCGGCCGAGACCGAGGAGTACGGGCCTTCGTCGATGCCGCGACACCATGCGGTGACGGTCTGCCGGTTGAGTCCTCGTGCCATCTGGGGGAGCGCAACACCAATGTCCATAGCCCCGAACTCTAGGATGAATCCATGGGATATCAGGCGTTGGATTCGTCGTCATACGAATTGCCCATCCATGGCACCGAGGCCCTGCGGGCACACCGCAAGACCCGGCTTGCCTTGGCGTACCGCGTGTTCGGAGCGTTGCGGTGGGGCCACATCGGCGATGGGCACATCTCGGCGCGCGACCCCGAGCGAACCGACCATTTCTGGCTTGCGGCGTACGGTGTTCCCTTTCATGACGTGACCGTCGACGATCTCGTCCTGGTGGCACCCGACGGTCGGGTGGTCGAGGGCAGGGGTTCCATCAACCCCGCCGCGTATCACATCCACCATCCGGTGCATGAGGCTCGTCCCGACATCGTGTCCGCGGCCCATACCCATACGCCGTACGGGACCCCCTTCTCGGCGCTCGTCACGCCGTTGCGGCCGATCACGCAGGAGGCCTGCGCGTTCTACGACGACCACGAGATCTTCGACGACGACGAAGTCGACATTCTGTCCGTCGATGGCGGTAAGCGCATCGCCGTGGCACTCGGCCGCTCCAAGGCTGTCATCCTGCGCAACCACGGCCTGCTCACGGTTGGGGCCACGGTCGACGAGACCGTCGGCTGGTTCGTGGCGATGGAGCGCAGCGCCGAGGCACACATGAAGGCGCGCGATGGCCTGGCCATTGGCCATGAGGCTGCGCTGCGCGCCCGTGGTTCGGTGGGAACGCCTCAGGCCGGATGGATCATGTTCCAGTTTCTGGTGCGCAGCTACGTACCCGATCCATCGGTGGTCGGCTGATCTTGCGCCGCCTGCGTGCCGGAGGCATCAGTCGTCGGTAGCGCTCGAGGGTGACTGCAGCGCGCCGACGCTCATGTCGACGAGGTTGACGATGAACGCATCGTTCGACACGTGCAGCGTGCGACCCAGTTCGATCTGACGAGCGCGCAGCGCAAGCGCATTCGACACGAGCATGAGAAACATCGTGATGCGCTCGTGGCGAACCCTCAGCGGTACGTCGCCGAGCGCCGCAGCCAGCATTACGAACGCGGCCTGCGCCTGTCCGGGGGTCTGGGGCGACTGCAGCTGCCACGAATCGAACAGGTCAGAGAGTTGTGCGACGATGCGCAGGAACTCCCGCCCCTCGCCGGTGTCGAGTTTGCGTGCGAACGGCAATACCACAGCGCGAACGAGCTCGGCGATGTCGCCGGTGCGACCGTCGGCGTGAATGTTGGCCAAGATCTCGGCTCGTTCGGGCTCGATCGTTTCGTTGTGCCGTTCGATGATGGCCTGAAGCAGGCCCTCGCGTCCGCCGAAGTGGTAGTGCAGCGCCGATGCGTTCTTCTGTCCCGCCTCATCCACCACGAGACGAAGTGGCACGCGGAACACGCCCTGCTCCGCGAACAGGCGTTGACCGTGCAGAATCAGTTTGTCGCGAGTGTCATTTGCCGTGCGGGCCACGGCATAACCCTAGGCCCCCACGAACGCCGGCGGTTGCTTGCCCTGCATGGTGCACAACATCTTGTAGGCGTGGCTGATGCTCTCGGCATCGGTGATGGACACGATGTTGTCATCATCGTCCAGGTTGAGGTTCGCTCCTTGGATCACGAAGAAGACCTCGGTGAGCTCGGAGTTGTCGGCGGGCACCACGAGTGTGTGCACGGAACCAGCGGGCTCGTGCACGTAGCTGCCGGCCTCGTAACGCACCCCGTACTCCTGGTACATCCAGCATCCCGCCGTGGTCCAGGCGAAGACCTGGCCGGTGTGGCGGTGGCGCTGCACGGCCATGCCCGGCTCGAACCGGTTCACCACCACCCATGTGCCGGTGGCGATGTCGCTGTGCACCAGGCGGAGCTCGCCTCCGGGAATGGCCACCCAGGGAGATTCCTCTGCTGTGGCATGACCGATGGGGAGACCGAGGTTGGCGCTTGACATGACAGACCTTTCGACGCGATGAGCGTCCATAGTGTGTCAGCCGCCGTGGCTGTTGCCCGCACCGTCGGAGTGACTCGAGCTGCCGTTGCCGTTGTTGTTGCCAGCGCCGTTGCCGTTGCCGTTGTAGTTGCCAGCGCCGTTGCCGTTGCCGTTGTTGTTCGCGTTGTTGTTCGCGTTGTCGGGCAGTGTCGCCCCGGAGTTCGCGCTGTCGGGCAGGGTGACGCCTGGGGTGGTGGACGATGTCGACGAGCTACCGTGCGATCCGGAGTTGCCGTTCGATCCCTCTTGGCTGTGCGTCGTGTTCGGGGTAGTCGGGGCGCAGAACTCCTGCACGGTCTCGCCGGCGGTGGTGGCCGCCGCGTTCAGATTCTTCATCGCCTGCGAATCGTCGCTGCTCGTGGGGTGGAGCTGATGTGCGGTCCATGCCTGGCACAGCCCCGCCCGGGCGGGTCCGTTGGCGTCAGGTCCGACCGCCGTGTCGTCGGTGGCCGTGTCGTCGGTGGCGGTGTCGTCGCTCGGCCCCGAGGTATCGAGCGTCTCGTCGGACACGCCTGACTCGTCGTTGGGGTTGGCTAGATGCACGCCGATGTGCGACGCGGCCCTCGACAACGCCGATTGGGCCGCGTCGGGCAGTACGCCACCGGCTGCGGCGGCCGTGGCCGAGAACAGCACAACCCCGGAGATGATGGCCATCTTGGTGGCGGTCTTGGAGGTGGAGAAACGCTGACGCATGGACGAGCTCCTGATCGGGACGTCGTTGAGAGGGGCTGGCTGCATTGCTGCTCGCATCGAGTTGACGATGCTCGCTTCGGCCAGCAGTTCCTCGGGGGTGGCGTCGGCCCGCACGGCGTTGAGGAGTGAGATCAGTTGAGGATCAATCTGGTCGCTGCTGTCGGTGGGATCGAACACATCAAAGAGATCGTTCGAGTGCTCCATTGCGTTACAGGAACTTTTCCGAGTAGCGCTCGACGAGCCGTTTCGTGGCCCGATGCTGCGTGACGCGCACCCAGCCGGCATCGTGCCCGAGCATCTCGGCCACCTGATCCACGCTGAGATCCCCAAGCGTTCGCAGCAGGATCACCTCCGCCTGATCATCGGTGAGGACAGCTGTGATCAGCGCGATTGCTTCTTGCGCCGACATGCTCGCCAGCGCGTGGTGCTCGGCCGACACGGTCCCTCGATCCGTCACGTCGGCAACTGGATCTGTTCTCCGTCGGCCGGCCGTGCGGCGTGCGTCGGCCAGACGAAGGCGAGCGATGGTGAACAGCCATGCTGCAAAATCGGTTGGGTCACCCTCGAACGAAGCGAGTCGTTGGGCAACGGCCAGCCACGTGTCTGCGGCCAGATCGTCTGCCAGCCTGGGTTCGCGTGCCCGCAGGTACCGCAGTAGGCGGGGCTGGAATGCGCGGAACAACGCTGTCAGGCCAGCTGCGTCGCCGCCACGTGCGGCCGTCAGAGCCGCATGTGTCGCTTGGAGACCGAGCTCGTTCGTTTGGAGCACCGTCGGAACGCGCTCCAGATCTGACATCACACCACAGGTATCGACACGGGTGTCGCCGAGATGAGCCAAGGTTTGGCCATCTGAGCTCATTCCAGCTCGACGCCGGGACAGCGGCGCGAGGGTCAGAGACGCTGCAGAATGGTGCCGGTGGCGATGGCGCCGCCACAGCACATGGTGATCAGTGCGATCTCCTTGCCGGTGCGCTCCATCTCGTGCAACGCGGTGGTGATGAGCCGGCTGCCGGTGGAACCCACCGGGTGACCGAGGGCGATGGCGCCACCGTTCACGTTCACCTTGTTCATCAGGTCTTCGCGTGACACGCCATGCACCTGTGCCCAGCTGAGCACCACCGATGCGAACGCCTCGTTGATCTCGATGAGATCGATGTCGTTCATGGTCATGCCGGCATCGGCGAGCACCTTGCGGGTGGCATCGACGGGCCCATCGAGGTGGTAGTACGGATCGCTACCCACGACGCACTGGGCGATGATGCGCGCACGCGGGCGTAGGCCCTCGGCCTTGGCGCGCTCTTCGCTCATCCACAGCACGGCGGCGGCGCCGTCGCTGATCTGGCTGCTGTTGCCAGCGGTGTGGATACCGCCCGGCGCCACCGGCTTGAGCGCTGCGAGCTTCTCGGCCGTTGTCTCGCGCAGGCCGCCGTCGCGGGTGACGACCACGTCGTTGCCGTCGGCGTCGGTGACCGTGACCGGGATGATCTGGCTGTCGAAGCGGCCCTCGTCGGTGGCGCGGATGGCCTTCTGCTGAGAGATCAGGCCGAGGAAATCGACGTCTTCGCGGGTGATGCCGCGCAGTTGGGCGATGCGCTCGGCGGCGCCGAACTGGTCGGGCATGTCCCACGGGAAATCATCGGCCTTCGAGCGGCCATTGACGAACACGCCGTCGACCTGCGGGACGGCCGCGCCCAGCCAGACAGCGCTCATGTGCTCGACACCACAGGCCATGCCGACATCGATGACACCTGCGTGGATCATGTTGTGGATCATGTGGTTGGCCTGCTGGCTGCTGCCACACTGCGTATCGACCGTGGTGGCGGCGACGGTGTAGGGGAGCTTGGCCTGCAGCCAGGCGTTACGCGCCACGTTGCTGCCCTGTTCGCCTGCCTGGGTGACGCAGCCGCCCACGACCTGGCCGACGATGGCGGGGTCGATGCCGGCACGCTCCATCACGCCCACCTGGGCGGCACCGAGCAACTTGGTGGCGTGCAGGTTCGCCAACGCGCCGTTGCGCTTGCCGATGGCCGTGCGGGCTGCTTCGACGATGACTGGGTTCCCCATGACGTGCTCTCTTTCGTGTGGCCGGTGGTGCTGGCTTGTCGTGTGTGGTCCGGCGGCACAGCGCCACCTGCCGACGATGGTTTCTGACGGTTCGTCAGATTCGCTCAGGCTAGCGGTTGCCGTACTGGCGATCTCCAAGCGGGTGGCAAGCTCGGCTGCGCCACGGCGCACGACGTGGTCTACTTGGTCCATGGACAGTTGGGATCTCAGCACGCAGGTGGCGCTGGTCACCGGCGCCGGGAGCGAGCACGGCATCGGTTTCGCTGTGGCCCGCAGGCTCGTCGGCCTCGGTGCCCGGGTGGCCATCACGGCCACGACCGAACGCATTCACGATCGAGCCCGCGAACTCGGGCCGAAGGCGCACGGGTTCGTGGCCGACCTCACCGACCCAGATCAGGTCGGCGCAGTGATCGGAACGGTCGCTGGTTGGAGCAGCCACATCCAGATCGTCGTGAACAACGCAGGAATGGTCTCGGCGGCGGCGGGCTCCGATAGTGCTCGCCGGCTCGACGCGCTCACCCCGGCCGAGTGGGACGATGCACTGGCGCGCAACCTCACCACGGCGTTTCTGGTGTGCCGAGATGTGGTGCCGCACATGCGAGCAGCCGGGTATGGCCGCATCATCAATGTGGCCTCCACCAGTGGACCCGTCTCGGCGTTCGCTCAGAGCAGCGCGTACGCCGCCGCCAAGGCGGGCATGGTGGGCATGACCCGGGTGCTTGCGCTCGAGTTGGCGCGCTCGGGTGTCACCGTCAACGCGGTGGCCCCGGGATGGATCGACACGCCGTCGGTCAGCGACGACGAACGCCGGGCCGGCGCGGCCTCGCCGATGCGTCGTTGCGGCACACCCGACGAGGTGGCCGCGGCCGTAGCGTTTCTTGCCACCCCATCGGCCTCCTATATCACCGGCACCATGCTGGTCATCGACGGTGGTAACGCGATCGCCGAGGATCACAGCGGTGTCTGAGTCGCCAGATGTTGGGGCATTGGCTCAGATATAGCCGTGGACCGAGAAGGCCCACTCCGGCACGCCGTCCATCAGCCGCCGGCCCGATATGGCCGTCGACACGAAGTACAACCATGTGTCGCGCCCGGCCAGCCGCGGGCGGGGGTCCCATGCGCGCACCCAGAAGGGCACCGTTGGTCCATCGGCGCGCAGCAGGGTGCCGCGCAACACCACGCTCCATCCGGTCTCGGTCAGCGAGTCGACGCTGTCGATCTCGAACCCCGCTGGCGTGTCGGGCTGATCGAGCATGCTGTCTGCTCGGGTGCGCAGGACCAATGCAACGTTTCCGCGGCCGTCGGGTACAACCCGGTAGTTCACCGGATAGGCAACAGGATGTCCGTGGTCGATCACGCAGAGCCGGCCGACATCGGTCGATGCCAGCAGCGCAATGCATTCATCGACGCCCAGTTCAACGAAGTTGTGTCCATTGGGAGGTTCGTCAGTCATTGGTCCTCCTGTCGTGGAATCGGTGGGTGCCGACGAGTTTCCCGTCGGTAGTGGTGGTCAGTAGCGGTAGAGGGCAGCCAGAGGTGTACCCGCCGGCAGTCGGTCGGGGCCGACCCGGCGCATGCGTGCACCATGCTGCCAGGCCTCGCTGATGATGAGGTTGACGACATCGGTGGCGCCGGGGCGCCAGTCGTCGAGCGGCTCGGCGGGCGAGTCGGCTAGTACCCATTGGGGGGTGGTCGACGCCACCAGCAGGTCGCTGACCCGGCCCTGTGCGGCGGCGTCGGCCAACTCGGCCAGATCGGTGCTGGCGAGGCCCGTGCCGAGCCGCGTCGCAAGGCGATCGAACAGCACGTCGTCTTGCTCGGCGATCACTGGTTGGATTGCCTCCTGCACCCGCTCATGAAGTTCGCGTGTGCTCAGCTCTTCGGGACTGCCCACCGATGCGCCGATCACCCGGTGGTGGCGGGTGACGCCCTGATACAGCGCAACCCTTGGGGCCGTGCCGGCCACCACCAGTGGCGTCTCGAAGTCGTCGTGGAGATAGTGCATCACGGCGTCGTCCACCTTGTGGAAGAAGCGGGTCAGGCGTTCTTTGCGGTCCTCGTCCTGTGCGCCGCTGCCATGGCTGATGATGCTCATGCCCGAAGCGCCCACGGGTGCTCCGGCATGGCTGCTGCTCATCCGCTCGGAGCGCTCGAACCACAGTGCCTGTTCGACGGAGGTGGGCAGGTCGGGCACCTCGCACGCCGTCCAGCGGGTTAACTCGACCCGCGACAGCGACACGTTCTCTGATCCAACGGTCAGCACGTAGCAGGTGGGGCCGTCGGCCACGCTTGACAGCAGTGGCCCGACCGTGAATCGATCGCCCACCGTCGCGAGGGCATCGACGGGTTGGTCGATGGCGAACTCGGCCGCATAGCCCGGCGACAGGTACAGCGCCAGCCCTCCGGAGTGCTCGGCGATGGCCGTTCGCCCCAGCATCGCCTCGGTCGGTGCGAGCAGCTCGTCGATCGAGCTGGTCTTCAGTGCCTTGAGCTGATCGCGTGCCACCGCCACCAGCCGCTTCAGCTCGAGGTGGGCTCGGCGATCATCGGGATGACGTCGGTCGATCGGCACGATGATGGAAACACACGGTGTCGAGGTGCGGCGCGTCAGTGCATCAAAAGATGCGGTGGTCAGTGTTGTCATGTTGGTCCTCTATTCGAGTCCTGCTGGGGGAGTGCTCCGGTCGGATGGCTCGTCGATCTCAACGAGCGTTGCCTCGGCGAGCAGCAGCGTGGACGCCACGCCGACAGCGTTTTCCAGGGCGATGCGCACGACCTTGGTCGGGTCGATGATGCCGAATTCGTCGAGGTCACCGAATGTCTTCGTGCGCGCATCGAATCCGAAGAAGCCGGTGCCGTTGCGAACCTTTTCCACGACGGGGCCTTCGTCGATGCCAGCGTTACGGGCGATCTGGCGTGCCGGCACCTCGAGCGCCACTCTCACCACATGGACGCCGGTTCGCTCGGCGCCTTCGCAGGCCTCCTCGAGCGCGTCGACCGCCGCAATCGTGCGCAGCAACGCTGTTCCGCCACCGGGCACGATGCCCTCGACGGCGGCGGCTCTCGTCGAGGCGATGGCGTCGTCGAACGCTTCCTTCAAGCGCTTCAGGCCGGCTTCGGAGACGGCCCCGACGCGGATCACGGCAACACCACCCGACAGCTTGGCGAGTCGTTCCTCGAGCTTTTCGCGGTCGTAGTCCGATGTCGTGTCCTTGGCCTGGCGGCGGATCTCCTCGCACCGTTGTGCGACCGCACCCGGATTGCCGCGGCCGCCGATGATGGTGGTGGAGTCCTTGTCGATGACCACACGCTCGGCGCTGCCCAGGTCATCGAGCGTGACGTTCTCGAGCTTGATGCCGAGATCCTCGGAGATCACGCGCGCGCTGGTGAGAACCCCGATGTCGTCGAGCATGGCCTTGCGTCGATCGCCGAAACCGGGGGCCTTCACGGCCGCGGCGGCCAGCGATCCGCGCACCTTGTTGACCACGAGGGTGGCCAGGGCCTCGCCGTCGATGCTCTCGGCGATCATCAGGATCGCGCGGCCGCTCTTGGCCACCTGCTCGAGGAGCGGTAACACATCGGCCATCGCCGTGATCTTGCGGTCCACCAGAAGGATCAGCGGGTTCTCCAGCACGGCTTCCATCGCCTCTGCGTCGGTCACGAAGTAGGGCGACATGAAGCCCTTGTCGAACTGCATGCCCTCGACGACTTCCAGGGTGGTCTCCGTGCCGCGCGCCTCGTCCACCTCGACAACGCCTTCGGTGCCGACCTTGTCGACGGCGTCGGCGACGAGGGCACCGATCTCGGGGTTGTTGTGTGCAGACGCGGTGGCGATGTGGGCGGTGTCGGTCTTGTCCTTGACGGGCCGGGAGAAGCCCTGCAGGGCGGCGACTGCGGCATCGCAGCCCTTGGCCATGCCGCGACAGATCCCTACAGCGCTCACGCCGATGACCACGTTGCGTAATCCCTCGGCGAACATGGCGTGGGCCAACAGGGTGGAGGTGGTGGTGCCATCGCCCACCCGTTCGCCGGTCTGAACCGCTGCATCGCGCAATAACTGTGCGCCGAGGTTCTCCACGGGGTCCTTCAACTTCACGGCCTTGGCAATGGTCACACCGTCGTCGCACACCAGCGGCGCGCCCCATTTCTTCTCGATCAACACGGATCGTGATTCCGGACCCAGCGTGCCCCGGACGGCGTCGGCAAGTGTCGCTGCTCCGGCGAGCAGCTTTGTGCGCGCTTCGTCACGGAAGCGCAGTTCGGTATACGTCATGACATCCTTTCGAATCTTGCGATGCCAGCCGACTCATGGTGTTCTCCTGCTCTCTTGTTACTGCCGGAGGTGGCCGTTTCCTAGAGGCGTTGGTCACTAGGCGCTCCGTCGGGTCTTGTCGGTCCGGTTCGTGGCGTTCATGCTGAACGTGCACGCCGATGACCGTCGTGGCCGTAGGTCGTGCTGGCGCTGAGGGAGGTGGACGATGGACCTGATCTCGACACAGGACCTGACGAACCAGATCGATCGAGTGTGCGTGCCGATGCACGGCGGGCCCAACGATTACGACGACGTGCTCGATGCCGTTGGTGATCGCTCGGTAGTGCTGTTGGGCGAGGCCACGCACGGGACGCGCGAGTTCTATGCTGAGCGGGCCCGGATCACCCGGCGGCTCATCACCGAGAGCGGGTTCATCGCCGTCGCGGCCGAGGCTGATTGGCCCGATGCCTGTCGTGTGCACCGGTATGTGACCGGGGTTTCCGACGACACATCGGCCAACCAGAGCCTGGGCGATTTCCGGCGGTTCCCGGCATGGATGTGGCGCAACCTCGAGGTTGTGGCGTTCGTCGAATGGTTACGTCACCACAATCAGCAGCTCGTCCCGCAGGACCGGGTGGGCTTCTACGGTCTCGACCTGTACAGCCTGCACGCGTCGATCGAGGCGGTGCTCGGGTACCTCGACGGAGTCGATCCACAAGCCGCGGCGCGAGCGCGCGAACGCTACGCCTGCTTCGATCGCATCGAGCGCGACGGCCCGGCGTACGGGGCGCGCACCTGGCGCAATGCCAGCGACTCGTGCGAGCCGCAGGTCGTCGAGCAGCTGATCGATCTGCGCGAGCGTTCGGCGGACTATCTGGCGCGCAACGGCTGGTTCGAGCGCGACGAGTTCTTCTTCGCCCGTCAGAACGCCCGTCTGGTGCGCGATGCCGAGGAGTACTACCGCGAGATGTACCGGGCCGACGTCTCGTCGTGGAACCTGCGTGACCTGCACATGGCCGAGACTGTCCAAGCGCTCAGCGAGCACCTGGTGGGGGTCGACCGGCCGGCCAAGATCGTGGTGTGGGAGCACAACTCCCACGTCGGCGATGCGCGATCCACGGGTATGGCCCGGCGCGGCGAACACAACGTCGGGCAACTGTTGCGGCAGCAGTACGGTGCCGACGATGTTCTGCTCGTGGGTTTCACCACCTATGACGGCACGGTCACTGCGGCCAGCAACTGGGGTGGTGTTGCCGAACGCAAGCGTGTCCGACGGGCGCTTCCCGGCAGCGTGGAGGAGCTGTTCCACGAGGTGGGGCATCCCCGGTTCTCGCTGCGGACCAGGCTCGACGGGGCGCTGGCGGATCACCTGCGCGAGTGGCGCCTGCACCGTGCCATCGGGGTGATCTACCGGCCCGAGACCGAACTGGCGAGCCACTATGTCGAGACCAGAGTCGCCGATCAGTTCGACGTCGTGATCCACATCGACCGCACCCACGCGCTCGAACCGCTGGAACGCACGAGCATGTGGGAGCAGGGCGAGTTCCCCGACACCTACCCGTTCGGCCTGTGACGCGCCAGCCGGGCGCCTGCTCGGCGCCCGGCTCGCTGCAATGGTCACCGTCGGGGGGACAGGACCGAGACAAGTGTTCGGGTGAGACGAATGGCTCAGTCGCGCAGCACCGGCACCTTCATGGGGGCGGGTGTGGTGGGAGCGGTGGGCACCGGCACCTTCACCTCGAGGATGCCGTCCTTGTAGGTGGCCTTCACGTCGGCCGGCAGGGTGCCCTCGGGCAACAACAGCGTGCGCTGGAAGGAGCCGTAGCGGAACTCGCTGCGGGTTGACCCGTTCTGCTTGCTCTCCGTGGATTCGCGGCGCTGCACCGTGAAGGTCAAGGCGCCGTCGGTCATCTCGATGTCCACGTCCTTGTCGGGGTCGATGCCGGGAGCCTCGGCGCGGATCGTCAGGATGCCGTCCGTGACGGTCTCTTCGACCTTGATCTCCGGCTCGAACCTGGCCAGACCGCGCAGCAGGTCGGGAAACCGCCATTCGTCGTTGAACAGGTCCGGGAGGCCCCAATCGTCGTTGAACAAACGATCAAGACGTCCGCGCTTGGTCGGAACGATGCTGGTGGTCATGGTGTCCTCCTTGTGAATGTTCGGGTTCTGATCGCTGAGAATCCCGGGTGTGCCTCCGTTGTGCCACGCCATGGCCTCGCCCGCCAGAGGCGACCTTCGGCTTCTGCTGGGACCTTCGTCGGTGGTGCCGCCCTGCCTGCCAGGTCAGGCGCCGGTATCGGGCGCGCCGCCGCCGCTGCCGTCGTAGGAATCCTGGGTGTCGTACAGCTCGACATCGTCCACGGCACGTTGCGCTGCCGGTGCGCGGAGATCGATGATCTCCACCGTCGTGTCCTGCCTGTCGCCCCATTGGTCTGCCACGAGCGCCGCCTGTTCGGTGGTCTCGCACAGCTCGCGGTGCACGATGTCTCCCGTGTGCAGCACGCGCAC
>WLMZ01000080.1 GCA_009726095.1 Actinomycetota bacterium | reverse complement strand
GGCCTCGGACGCGGTGGTTGGATCGCCGCCGAAGAGCACCTCGGTGGCAGAGCGGGCGGCGTCAAGCGCCCCGGGTCCGTGGACCAACTCGGTCAGTTCATCAGCCAGGGCGCGCTGTGCAGCCCGGCGCTCGGGGGCAGCTTGATGTGCCTCGATCTCGTCGGCGAGCTCGCTGACCGCTCGGAGCGAGAACATTTGTAGGTAGCGACCCACCATGGCATCGTCGACCTGTATCCAGAACTGACGGAACTGGTAGGGCGATGTCTGAGCGGGATCGAGCCAGACCGCACCCCCGACCGACTTGCCGAACTTGGTGCCGTCGGCTTTGGTGACCAGCGGGTGCGTCATGGCATGCGCCGATTTGGACAGGCTGCGCCTGATCAAGTCGACCCCGGCCACGATGTTGCCCCACTGGTCGGAGCCTCCGGCCTGCATCTCGACGCCTTCGTGCTCGTACAGGTGGCGGAAGTCGTTGGCCTGGAGCAGCGAGTAGCTGAACTCGGTAAACGACAGGCCGGTGTCGCTGTCGAGCCGGCTGCGAACACTGTCCTTGGCGAGCATCTGGTTGACCGTCACGTACTTGCCGACGTCGCGCAGGAAGTCGAGCAGTGTGATCGGCTCGGTCCAATCGGCGTTGTTCACCAACTTCGCCTGAAACCTGCCCGGGCTGAAGTCGAGCAGCCGTTGGAGCTGGGTTTCGATGCACGACACGTTGTGCCGCAGCGTGTCGAGATCGAGCAGGTTGCGTTCGTCGCTGCGCCCCGAGGGGTCGCCGACCATGCCGGTGGCACCACCGGCCAGCGGGAACGGCTTGTGCCCCGCCATCTGGAATCGACGCAGGTAGAGCTGCCCGACCAGATGCCCCACGTGCAACGAGTCAGCCGTCGGGTCGAACCCCACGTAGACACCGATGGGCCCATCGGCCAGGCGCGACGCAAGAGCGCCACGATCGGTGGAGTCGTGGATGAGACCACGACGATCGAGGTCAGTGAGCAGGTCCATAGCGGCTCTATGTTGCCACTTCGCTCCCCCATGCGCACCCTTGGTTTGCCGCTAGGTTTTCCACATGCGTCATGCCCTGTCCCTTCCGCCCTTTGGTGGACTCTCCGATCCCTCCGCACTCGTCGACATCGCTGTCGCGGCGGAGGCGAACGGCTGGGATGGCGTCTTCGTCTGGGACCACCTCCTCCGACCGATCGAGCAGGCCACCCAGATCGCCGATCCGTGGATCATGATGAGCGCAATTGCCGCGGCCACCACCCGTGTGCGCATCGGCCCGATGGTCACCCCAGTGGCCCGCCGGCGCCCACTGAAGCTGGCCCGCGAGATCGCCACGCTCGACCTGCTGTCCAAGGGCCGCCTCATCATGGGCCTCGGACTCGGCGTCGACTCGGGCGGAGAACTGACGCGCACCGACGAAGAACTCGATCCCAAGGTCCGCGGCGAGATGCTCGACGAGGGCATCGAGATCCTCGACCATCTCCTGCGAGGAGACCATGTGGTGCATGAGGGGCGTCATTACAAGATGGATGGCATCACGTTGGCTCCTACGGGCGCACAGACACCACGCGTGCCCTTCTGGTTGGCTGCACGGGGAGCGAACCTGACGCCACTGAAGCGTGCCGCCCGGTTCGAGGGCCTGTGCCCCACCGTGATCACGCCAGAGCGCTTCGGCGAGATCGTCGACTACATCGGCGGGCTCCGCGGCACGCTCGACGGGTTCGAGTTCGCCCTGATGACCACGCCCGACCACCATTTCGACGAGTACGAAAAGCGCGGTGCCACCTGGGCGATCCACGAGATGCAGCCCAGCCAGAGTGCTGCGCAGGTGATGGGCATCGTCACCACGGCACTCGGCTGAACCGATTGAACGCCGGGAGTTCTCGCTGATGACTGCTGAGCCTGGTGCTGTTGAAGCGTCGCTGCAGGCCCAGGCCGCATCGGCGGAGCACATCGGTTCGCCCTTGTACGCGTCGCTGCTCAGCGAGTTGCTCGCCGACCACCGCGCTGGCGGCATCACCGCTGACCTGCTCGACGGCGTGAGCGCCCAGCCCACCCACGACGCCATCCCTCTGCGTTATCTCGCTACCGCGCACCGGCTGGCGCTCGCCGGCGACGCCCCGGGGCTGGCGAGGCTGTATCCATCGTGCGGGGGCACCTGGCGGGGCGAGACGCTGGGACGGGAGTTCATCGAGGTCGCCCGCCAGCACCGCAGCGCGTTCGAGGCTGGCGTGCGGCGCAACGTGCAGACCAACGAGGTCGGACGCGCCCCGGTCCTGGCGACAGCGTTCGCGCTGATCACCCGTCGCCACCGAATGGCGCTCGATCTGTTAGAGATCGGCGCTTCGGCCGGGTTGCTCTCGCACTGGGACCGATACCACTACGACACCGGGTTCACATCGGCGGGCGACCCGGACAGTCCGCTGCGCTTCGACGCCCGATGGTGGAACGACCCGAAGCCGTCGCTGTCGGGCAAAACGGTGGTGGCGTCGACGCGCTGCAGCGACATCGACCCGATCGACATCACCACGGCGGCCGGACGCCTGACCATGCTCTCGTTCGTGTGGCCCGACCAACAGGAGCGCCTCGATCGGCTGCGCACGGCGCTCGACATCGCCGCCCGTTTGCCGATCACCGTCGAGCGCGCCGATGCCGGCGACTGGCTGCAAGCGCAGCTCGCCCTGGCGCCAAGCACCGGCGTTGCCACCGTGGTCTTCCACTCGATCGTGTGGCAGTACCTGCCGCGCCCAACACGCGATGGCGTGCGCCGGGCCATCCATGCTGCCGCCGACCGCGCCAGCGAGCAGGCACCGGTGTTCTGGCTGCGGATGGAACCGGCCGGACCCACCTTCGCCGACGTACGCCTCACATCGTGGCCGGGCGGCGGCGAGGAGGTACTGGCCGAGGTCGGCTACCACGGCACCGGCATCCGCTGGCTCGCTGCGGACTGAACGTCAGCTCGTCATCAGCCGAGGCGTTGACGAACCAACTCGGGCACACGTGACGGACTGGTGGTGCCGGGCGCCACGCTGACATAGGTGATGCCCGCCGTGAATCGTTGGGCGCCCAGCACCGAGCCCACGACCGACACGTCGAAGCTCGCATTCCCCCATCGGGTGACGCTGCACGCCAGTTCGGCGGTATCCCCGAAGCGCAGCGGCCCATCCCAGGTGATCGTGGCCGCCTTCAGCATGAAATCGAACCCGAGCGATTCGAAACCATGACCATCAGGGGCGAGCGCCGTGCGGAACCAGGTGTCGACCGCATCGTCGCAGTAGGCCATGTAGTGCGCGTTGAACACGACCTTCTGCATGTCGCATTCGCCATACCGGACACGGATCGAGTGCACGAACGTCACGGGTGACACCTTACGGTCCGGCGTTGATGAAATCCCTGACGGCGTCGGCGATCATCTGCACGGCGATCGCAGCCACCAACATGCCCGACACACGCGACACCAGCAGTACACCCGTCGGCCGGATGGCGCGCATGATCAGACCGCTGAAGCGCAGCGCAAGGAACGTGACCAGCATCGTCGCCATCAACCCCAGCGCGATCGCCAGCAGGTCACGGGGACCAGCACTCCGGCCGACGAACACGATGGTGGCCACGATCGCCCCGGGACCGGCAAGTAACGGCGTGCCGAGCGGCACCATGGCGATCGACGTGCGCTGCTGTGGCGTCATCTCGGCGACCGCCGAGGCTTCACGCCCCGACAGCAATTCGAGCGAGACGAGGAGCAACAGCAGGCCGCCCGAGGCGCGCAGCGCGGGCACCGTCACGCCCAGATACTCGAGCACCTGCCGCCCGCCGATGGCGAACAACCCGATCACCAAGAACGCGGTGGACACTGCCACCAGCGCGGCCTGGTTGCGTTCCTTGGGTGACAGCGCACGCGTGACGCTGAGGAAGATCGGCACGTTGCCGGGCGGATCGATGATGAACAGCACCGTCACGAACACCTCGCCCAGCAGCCGCCAGCTCATCGGGCCAGCTTCACAACTCGGAGCTCATCGGGAGGTCCCGACCCATCGACTCCACTCGCCCAGCGACTCGGTGAAGCGCTGCATCTGCACCGCCACCGGAACAGGTCCCGCACCGCCAGGCGTGGTGCGCCGGGTAACGGCCACACCAGGCGCCACCAGGGCAGCAGCCTCGGCACCGAGGAGCGGGTGCCCGGCCACCAACTCGCGCAAGGACGCGGTGCCGCCGAGGGCCTCACGCACCAGAGCGCCGACAATCGCATGGGCCTCGCGGAACGGAATCCCCCGCAGCACCAGCCATTCGGCAAGATCCGTTGCAGAGCCACTCTCGCTGTCGGCAGCGGCCTGCATGCGCTCAGGAACGAACGTCGCCGTGGCGATCATGCCGGTCATGGCCCCAAGACCGAGACGCACCTGGTCCATAGCGTCGAACAACGGTTCCTTGTCCTCTTGGTAGTCGCGGTTGTAGCTCAACGGCAGACCCTTCATTGTGGCGAGGAAGCCCGTGAGGTCACCGATGATCCGTCCAGCCTTACCGCGCGCCAGTTCGGCGATATCGGGGTTCTTCTTCTGCGGCAGCATCGATGAACCCGTTGCGTACCCGTCGTCGAGCTTGGCGAAACCGAACTCCTCGCTGGTCCACAGCACCCATTCCTCGCCGAGGCGCGACAGGTTGATGGCCACCATCGTGAGATCGAACAACACCTCTGCGATGTGGTCACGCGACCCAACCGCATCGAGGGAGTTCTCGAAGACAGCCGTGAAGCCCAGTTCGCTGGCGGTGAATGCCGGATCGAGTGGAAGCGACGACCCGGCGAGTGCCGCGGCCCCGAGCGGCGACACATCAACGCGCCGAAGGGTGTCGCGGATTCGTTCGAGGTCGCGTGTCAGCGCCCAGCCATGGGCCAGCAGGTGATGCGCGAGCAGCACCGGCTGGGCACGTTGCATGTGCGTGTATCCGGGGAGGTAGACCTGTCCGGCGTCGCCGGCACGTGCCAGCAGGACCCGCTGCAGGTCGACGATGCGTTCGGCGACGACGCGCAGTTCGCGCATGACCCACAGCCGGACATCGGTGGCGGACTGGTCATTGCGGCTGCGCCCGGTGTGCAGTTTGCCGCCGGCCGGGCCAGCGAGCTCCGTGACCCGGCGTTCAACCGCAGTGTGGACATCCTCGTCACTCGGCTGGAACACGAACGCGCCCGACCGCATCTCGTCGGCGACCTGGTCGAGCGCAACCAGGATTGCGTCCCGTTCGGGCCCCGACACCAGACCGGCATGCGCCAACCCACGCACATGGGCACGCGAGCCGGCAATATCGTCGGGCCACAGGCGTAGGTCGAACGAGAGGCTCTCGGTGAACGCCATCAGTTCAGCGGCCGGGCCTCCCTCGAAGCGACCGTGCCACAGTGTCTTGGAGTGATCGTCGGGCATCGGGGCATCGTGAGGGTTCGTGTTCATCAGCGCGCTCCGTCCACGCCGGCGAGGTCGCGCAGCTTGGCGGCCAACTTGGCACCGGTGGTGGTCTCGTCAGCAATGACCAACAACGTGTCGTCGCCGGCGACAGTACCGAGCACGCCCTTGATGCCGGACCGATCGAGTGCCGAGGCCACCACGTGCGCACAACCCGGGGGCGTACGGATGACCACGTTGTGATAGGCGTGGCGCACCTCGGCGACCCACTCGCCCATCACCCTGCGAAGTTGGTCCTCGGGGGCGATGCGCGCCGGTTCGTACTCGGGGATCGCATACACCGTGTCGCCACCGGGAACGCGCACCTTCACGGCGCCCAGGTCCTCGAGATCGCGCGACACGGTTGCCTGGGTGGCAGCGATGCCCTCGACCGCCAGCAACTCGAGCAGCTGCGGCTGGCTGGTGACCGGGTGCTTGCCGATGAGCCGACTGATCGTCTGCTGCCGTTGCACTTTGGTGGTCATGTGCGAACTCCCAGAAGAAAGGCGAGGAGTCCCCGCGACGCATGCATTCGGTTGTGGCCCTGGCGGATGACGCGTGATCGAGGGCCGTCGATCACGCTCGCAGCCACCTCGTAGCCGCGGTAGGCGGGCAGGCAGTGCATGAACACCGCCTCAGGGGCAGCGTTCGACATCAGCGCGTCGTTGACCTGATAGCGGGAGAAGACTTCGCGGCGCTGAGCCTTCTCTGTCTCCTGCCCCATCGATGTCCACGTATCAGTGTGCACGGCGTCGGCCCCGGCCGTGGCCATTGCCGGGTCGACGAAGTGCTCCAATGACCCACTGCCGATGCGCCGCAGTGCATCCACTTCGTCGACCGACGCATCGTGTCCGATCGGACATCCGAGCCGCACGTGCGCTCCCATCATCAGGCACGCCTGTGTCAGCGAACGCGCCACGTTGTTGAAATCACCGACATACGCAACGGTGCGCCCGGAAAGGCTCCCCCACTCCTCAGTCATCGTGAGCACATCGGCCAGAGCCTGCAGTGGGTGGCTGTGATCGCTGAGCATGTTGACCACGGGCACGGAGCTGACGGCCGCCATGCGCTGCACGACGGCGTGGTCGAACACCCGCGCAGCAAGCACACGGTGGTAACCCTCCATGATGCGCGTGACATCCTCGACGCTCTCGCGCACGTCGAAGCCGACCTCCTCACCGCGGGTGTACACCGGGTGCCCGGCGAGCTGCACCACGGCCATCTCCATGCTCTGGCGCGTGCGGTTGGATGGCTTCTCGAAGATCAGGGCAACGCCGGCGCCGGCAAGGGGTCCACCGAGATCTGCCGTGGGCATCGCGCTGAGCACGAGGACCTGCGCAAGTTCGGTGGCGGTCAGGTCGGTGATTTCCAGGAAGTGACGCAGGGTCACGCGAGTACCTCGGCGATCATCGCGACCGCTTCGTCGATCTCGGCGTGGCTCACTGTGATGGGCGGCGCCAGGCGGAGCGCGGTGCCGGTGACGGCGTTGGTGACGAGCCCCCTCTGCAGCAGGGCCGCATACGCCACCTTCGCATCACGACCGTCGGCCAGCTCGGCGGCCAGCAACAACCCTTGCCCGCGGACGCTGTCGACGCCAGGGGTCGCCGCCAACTTGGCGCTCAGGTAGGCACCCTTGGCTGCGCTGAGCGCTGGCGCATCGATACGGCGCATCTCGTTGATGACCGCGCGTACTGCTGCTGTGGCAATGGCCGTGCCGCTGTAGGTGCTGCCGTGGTCGCCCGGTTGAAAAGCGGAGGCCACATCGAGTCGGGCCCACACAGCCCCCACGGGAAAGCCATTACCCATCGCCTTGGCCATCGTGACGACATCGGGAACGACATCGTGATGCTGGAAACCGAACCACCGACCCGTCCGAGCAAAGCCGGTCTGCACCTCGTCGATGATCATCAACATGCCGCGCTCGTCGCACAGGTCGCGAATGCCGCGCAGGTAGCCATCGGGCGCCGGCATCACGCCCCCCTCGCCCTGAACGGTCTCGATGAGCACAGCACCCACCGACGGGTCAATGGCCGCTTGCAGCGCCTCGAGGTCGCCGAACGCGACATGCCGGAAGCCCTCGGGCATGGGGAAGAACGGCTCGTGCTTGGCTGGCTGGCCGGTGGCGGCGAGCGCCGCGAGCGTGCGCCCGTGAAAGCTGCCGTATGCAGACACCACCACATGGCGGCCGCGGCCACCGAACTTACGCGCCAGCTTCATTGCGGCCTCGTTGGCCTCGGCACCGGAGTTACAGAAGAAGGTCTGTCCAGCTTCACCAGTGGCCTCGCGCAGCAGGGCGTTGACCATCTGTGCGGCCTCGGTGGCCACGGGGTTGGCAAACAGGTTCGACACGTGCATGAGCGTGCGCGCCTGCTCGCAGATGGCGTCCGCGATGACCGGGTTCGAGTGCCCGAGCGAGATGACGGCAAGTCCCCCGAGGAAGTCGAGATATCGCTTCCCATCCACGTCCCACAGCTCGGTGCCGCTACCGCGGGCGAACATCACCTGCGGGGCGCCGAAGACCGGCATGAACGGGCAGCGATCGCCCTGTACGTCGAATGTATGAGCGCTCACGCGCCACCTCCATGAACCATTGTGCCGATGCCGTCATCGGTGAAGACCTCGAGTAGGAGGACGTGCGGAATGCGCCCGTCCAAGATGTGGGCGCGGCCCACGCCGTGACGCAACGCTCGCACACAGCTCTCGACCTTGGGGATCATCCCGCCGGCGATGGTGCCATCGATCATCAGCGCATCGAGCTCGTCGGGCGTGGTCTGGCGGATCAGGCTGCTCGGGTCATCGACCACGCGGCGGAGCCCTTCGATATCGGTGAGATAGACCAGCTTCTCGGCGCCGAGCGCCTCGGCAATCGCTCCGGCCACGGTGTCGGCGTTGATGTTGTACGCCTGACCGGAGGCGTCGCTTCCGATGGTGGCGATCACTGGGATCAACTCCTCGTTGAGCAACCGGTTGAGAATGGTTGGATTGACACCGGTGACATCACCGACGAAACCGAGTTCGGCATCACGCGGCGCTGCCACGATCAGCCCGGCATCTGCGCCCGATACACCTACGGCGAGCGGGCCGTGCACGTTAATGGCAGCCACGAGTTGCGGATTGACCTGGCCGACCAGGACCATGCGGGCGATGTCGACGGTCTCGGCATCGGTGACGCGTAGCCCGTTACGGAATTCGGCCACCTTGCCCAACCGGGCCATCAACGCGCTGATCTGGGGACCTCCACCGTGCACGACGACGGGTCTCATGCCGACCGCGTGCATCAGCACGATGTCCTGCGCGAACAGGGCCAGGGCATCGCCCTCGGTTGCCCCGGCGAGCGCATTCCCTCCGTACTTGACGACCACCGTGCGGCCCGCGAAGCGGCGGATGTACGGCAACGCCTCCAGCAGGACATCAGCCTTCAGCGCCGGGGTCGACATCACTGTGGGCGAACCGGGATCGGCGGCGCTCACGGGTACAACCCCACGGAGGCGAGCCCGGCGGTCTCATCGAGACCGAGTGCAACGTTGGCCGCCTGTACAGCCCCACCGCTGGCTCCCTTGGCCAGATTGTCGATGGCGCAGATGACCATGACGGTGTTGGTGCGCTCGTCGAAGCGGGCGGTGATGTGAACGGCGTTCGTGCCGAGCGTTGCCTTGGTGGCCGGCGGCGTGGGGCGAACGACCACGAACGGTTCGTTGGCGTAGGTGCGGGCCAGCGTGGCCAGCAATGATGCCGTGGTGATCTTGGCGCCGGCAGCGGGCCGGGCATAACACGTGGCCAGGATGCCCCGGTTCATCGGCGCGAGATGCGGGGTGAACAGCACTTGGGCGCCGATGACCTGCTCGATCTCGGGTGTGTGGCGGTGATCGAGAAGACCATAGGCCTCGAAGTTCTCGTCGACCGTGCAGAACATGCTGCCGTGCTTCAACGCCCTGCCCGCACCCGAGATACCGGTGGCATTGTTCACGATGATGCCTGTCGTCTCGATCATGCCGCTCTCCACCAACGGGCGCAGCGCCAGGCTCGCCGCTGTCACATGGCAGCCCGGCGTGGCAATGAGCCGTGCACCCACCAGCTCGCTGCGGTAGAGCTCGGGAAGTCCGTAGACCGCCTCAGCGAGGAGCTCGGGCTGATCATGCTCGAAGCCGTACCACTGCGGGTAGAGCGAGGCGTCCTTCAGGCGATACGCAGCCGACAGGTCGACCACGCAACCCACCTTTCCGACCAACTGCGGCGCAAGGTCCAAAGACGCCTCGTGGGGCAGGCCGAGAAACACGAGATCGAGCCCCACCGTGGCCGATTCATCGAATTCGGAAAAAACCAGGTTGGGGTACCTGACCGCAAGGCTCGGGTAGAGCGACGCAGCCAGTGTCCCCGCCTGCGTGTCGCCCGTGGCTACCACCACCTCGTACTGGGGATGCTGCGCGGCGATACGCAGCAGTTCAGCCCCGGTGAAACCACTTGCGCCGATGATGCCAACTCGAACCATAGACGCATGATCATACATATCAATGCATGATCATGCAACGACTCCGCAGCGACGGTCCGGCATGCGACAGGCACACAACTCGCGCACCGATCGGGCAGACTGGCGAGGTGCCACACGAGGACTCGCCGACACTCGGAACGAAGGGTTCGCTGCTGGTCGCCGTGCCGCTGCTCGAGGAACCGACCTTCCATCGAACCGTGATCTACATGCTGCAGCACACCGACGAGGGAGCTCTGGGGCTGGTCATCAATCGACCGACGACGCAAGAGCACGTGCCTGGTCTCGATCCATGGATGCACGAGCTCTCCTACCCACCGGTGGTCTTCAGCGGCGGTCCTGTGCAGGACAACACGCTCATCGCGCTGGCTGCTCTGGCGCTCGACGTCGAGGCAGAAGGCTTCTCCTCGCTGGGCAACGGGCTCGGCACGGTCGATCTCTCGCTGCTCCCTGATGAACTCGCCGAAGGCCTGCAGCAGCTTCGGGTGTTCCGTGGGTACTCCGGCTGGGGCCCCGGGCAGCTCGACAACGAACTGGACGAGGGGTCCTGGATCGTGCTCGCTGGCGGCGCAGCCGACGTGTTCTCGACCGAGCCCGAGGGTCTGTGGCGCGCTGTCCTACGCCGGGCGGGCGGGCGCATCGCCCTCCTGGCCGACGCCCCCGGCGAACTGGGCTGGAACTGATCCCCCGCCGCGCAACGACGGCCCTGACAGCGGCCCTGCTGTTGTTGGTGCTCGGTGCCGCGATCCGTTTGATCCGGGTGAACGAGCCGCTCGTCGACTATGCGAGTACCCGGCAGTACTACGGAGCACTGATCGCGCGTGAGTACGAACAGGCCCTCGGCGGCAGCGGCGCAGGCCTCGACCCTGCCGTGGTCTCCCGGGCGGCGCCGTCCCCTCTGGAACTACCCATCAACGAAGCGGTCACTGCGATCGGATGGCGACTGTTGGGCAGCGAGCCAATGTGGGCGGCGCGGGCTCTCTCGATCCTTGCGTGGACCCTCGGGGGCTGGATGCTGTTCGTCCTCATGCGCCGTCTTGCCTCACCGCTGGCAGGTGTCGTCGCCGTCGGCGTCTGGTCGCTGCTTCCTTTTGCCATCACGGCTTCGCGGTCGCTTCAGCCCGATCCACTCATGGTCGCCGCCATCGTCGGCGCCGTACTGGCGCTGGTCGTGTACGACGACGAACCGAGCCGCCGTCATCTCATCGTGGCAGCGTTGGCCGGCGCCTTCGCGCTCCTCGCCAAATTACCCGCCGTGTTCTTCATCGCACCGACCTTCGCTGCGTTGCAGTGGCGGCGCGGCGGCTGGAGCGCGCTCTGGTCGCGGACGACCGCTGTCTACGCCGCCGCCGTTCTGGTTCCGTCGGTTGCCTACCTCGCCTATGGAACCTGGATCGACAACTTCCTGCAGGGGCAAGAGAGCGGCCGCATCGAACCACATCTCCTGCTGACCGTTCGGTTCTGGAAGCAGTGGCTGTACATGGTGTCGCACAACATCGGCATCGTCGCGCCGATCATCGGTGCCGCGGCATTACTTGTGGCCAAGGGCCGCAGCAGATGGATCCTCGGTGCGCTCTTCGCCGGATATGTGGCCTTCGGGCTGGCGTTCACGGTGCACTACTCCACCCACGAGTACTACCACTTACCCCTCGTTGCGGTCCTGTCCGTGGGCGTGGGACTGTCGGTCGAGTGGGCCGTTCCGTTCGTTCGATCGCGTTGGACCCGACTGACGCCCGTATGGCTGGGCATCACCGCTGCTGTCGTGGTGGCGGCGAGTGTTCGCTTCGGCCAATACGGTTTCACCCCACACCCCATCAGCAATGCCGCCCGACGCAGCGAACTGACGGCACCAGCTGACATCGCCGTCTTTCTGCGCAACGAGGCCGGGGTGGTCACCCTGGCCCCGCAATACGGGCTCTCCCTTCGCTTTCACGCAGGTGTCACCGGGGGCGTGTGGCCCGGCCGGAACGACGAACCACCGCAAGACGCCGGGGCCGTCGCCAGCACGTTCGCCGCTCTGCGCGCCCGACACGGTGCGCGCTATTTCGTCATCACCGACATGGTCGAGTGGCATGCCCAACCGCTCCTGCGCGCCTACCTGGACAGCCGATACGTACCGCTGGCGGCTGAAACCGACTACATCATCTACGACCTCCATGAAGGGGGCGGCTGATCCGCCACCAGGGCCGCTGTACGTCAACTGCGAAGTTGAGCACCCAGCTTGGTTGCAACTGCAACAACCTTGGAGCGGACACCGGACACCTCGACATCGGTCAGCGTATGATCCGCAGCCTGTAGGCGCAGGCGATACGCCAGGCTGCGAGCGCCATCGGCCGCACCGGCGCCGCGGTAGACGTCGAACAACGACAGGTCCACCAACAGATTGCCGGCAGCCTGGCGAATGGCCTTGTCGAGCTTCTCCGCCGGAACGGTGTCGGCCAAGACGAACGCCAGGTCGAAGTCGCTGGATGGATAGCGGCTCGTGGCCTTCCACTGCGGGATCTTCGGCTCGACGGCGAGCAGCCGCGACAGGTCGACCTCCAGCCAGGCCACGCGCTCGGTGACGCCAAAGGCTGCCAACACGCTGGGGTGCACCTCGCCGACGGCGCCAACGACATCGCGGCCCACCGACAGCGTCGCTGAGCGGGTGGGGTGCAGGCCGGACGGAACGATCGACTGGTCGACGCGGGCCCCGAAGCCCATCGCCGACACGAGCTCGCGCCACAGCGCCATCGCAGCCGTGGCGTCGCTGCCCGCCAGGGCAACGGCGAGCCCCTCGTATTCAGGGGGCAGCTCGGTGGTGCGATCTCCCGGCGGGTAGACGTGGCCGATCTCGAAGAAGCAAACGCCCTGACGGCGGTGCGACTCGTTGAAGGCAATGGCCTTCAACAGTCCCGGGCGCATGGATGGACGGAGAACGTCCTCGTCGGCAACCAGCGGATTCGTCACATGGATCGCTGCGTCCGGCAGGCCTGCGTTGGCCAGCATGGCATCGCTGAGGAACGAGTCGGTGATGGCCTCGGTGAGCCCCAGCCCGACCAGCAGCTGGCGCAGCAGGCGGCGGCGCTGTTGATGTGCGCTGAGTCGACCGTGCATGGTGCTGTTCGGCACGACGGTGCCCAGGTTCGCGTAGCCGTAATGTCGGGCGACCTCTTCGACGACGTCGATCTCGGAGGTGCTGTCGGGCCGCCATGAAGGCAGTCCGACAGTGAGTACGTCATCTGCGCCGTGGGTGGCGATGAAGCCGATCGGTGCGAGCAGTCCCATGATGGCGTCGGCATCGAGCGACGTACCGAGGATGCGGTTGACATGGCCAACCCGGACCGTGACCGGGCGGACCTCGGCGGGCAGCGATGGGTGACGGGCGTCGACAGCGCCGGCATGCACCACCAGATCCGGGCATGTCTCGCGAAGCAGTTCGACGAAGCGCGCCTGCGCCATGGCCATGCCATGCGTATCGACACCGCGCTCGAATCGTCCGGAGGCCTCGGACCGGATGCCCAGGCGGTTCATCGTGCGGGTCATCGCGGTCTGCTCGAAGTAGGCGATCTCCAGCGCCACCGCTGTGGTGCCGTCGGCGATCTCACTGTGTAGACCACCCATGATGCCGGCAACCCCAATGGGGGCATCATGCGCGTCGCAGATCAGGAGGTCGTCGGCACTGAGCGTGCGCTCGACACCATCAAGGGTGACGATGGTCTCGGCGTCGCGCGCCAGGCGAACACGGAATCCACCACCACCGAGCGCGTCGAGATCGTAGGCATGGTTTGGCTGGTTCAACTCCAGCATCACGTAGTTGCTCGCATCGACCACGTTGTTGATCGGGCGCATGCCCGCGGCAGTGAGCCGACGCGACATCCAATCGGGCGACGCCTGCACGCTGATTCCGGAGAGCACGAGCGTGGTGAACCGTGGGCAGCGCTCACCATCGACCAAATCGACAGGGGCAGAGCGCACCTCGCCGTCGGTCTCGAGCGAGTGCGGCCGCTGCGCTGCCGGCAGGTGCAGGTGCGCTCCGAGGTCGCGGGCCACGCCGAAGTGACCCCAACAGTCGGGACGATTGCGGGTGAGGTCGATGTCGAACACGATCTCGGCCCGCAGGCCGATGGCCTCGCCGTAGGGCAGCCCAAGGGGGGTGCCCTCGGGCAGGATCAGGATGCCACTGTGATCGGAGCCGAGGCCGAGCTCGTGCGCCGAACAGAGCATGCCCTGCGATTCGATGCCCAGGATGGGACGCGGTTCGATGACTCGACCATCAGGCATGGTGGTGCCCGGCGTCGCGAGGGGGATCACGTCGTCGGCCTGCATGTTGAATGCACCACACCAGACATGGCGCTCGATTCCGTCGCCGGCATCAACCCACACGCGATGTACCTTGGCGGCATCGGGGTGACGCTCGGTGCGCAGCACGCGAGCGGTGATGACACCCTGGACGGTGGAACCCACGTGGAGGATGTCCTCCACCTGCATGCCGAGCTGCGTGAGCGCAGCGGCCAGAACCGGGGCATCGTCGCCGACGTGCACGATGTCGTTGAGCCAAGAGAGAACGATCTTCATGGTGGCCTCAGAACTGCTCGATGAAGCGGATGTCGTTGCTGTACATATCGCGGATGTCGTCGATGCCGTGACGTTCGCGCGCCATGCGATCAATGCCGAATCCGAAGGCGAATCCACTCCAGACCTCGGGGTCCAATCCACCGGCGCGCAGCACGTTGGGATGCACCATGCCGCAGCCGCCGAGTTCGATCCAGGTGCCATCGGGGCGCTGAATGTCGAATTCAGCCGATGGTTCGGTGAAGGGGAAGTAGTTGGGGCGCAGGCGGCTGGTGAACTCGCCACCGAAGAACGCCTTGGTGAACGCGTCGATGGTGCCGGCGAGGTGCGCCATCGTGATGTTGCGATCGATCACCAGGCCCTCGATCTGGTGGAACACCGGCATATGCGTGGCGTCGGGTGTGTCCCGGCGAAAGACCCGACCCGGCATGATCATGTAGATCGGCGGCTCGATGCTCTGCATCACGCGGATCTGCACGGGCGAGGTGTGGGTGCGCAACAGCACCGCCGTGTCGTGGTCGGGCTCACCATCGGCCGCTGCTGGCACCTGGTGGTAATCGGTGAACAGCGTGTCGAAGCCGCTACGCGCCGGATGGCTGCGGGGCATGTTGAGCGCTTCGAAGTTGTAGAAATCGGTCTCCACCTCGGGCCCTTCGGCGACCTGAAAGCCGAGTCCGATGAACACGTCCTCGAGCCGTTCCCACGCCTGCGTCACCAGATGCGCGTGACCGCGGGCGGGCCGCACCATGATCTCGGTGAGGTCGAGTCGCTCGCCAGCGATGCGGGCAGCGACCTCGTCGGACGACAGCGAGGCGCGACGGTCGTCGATGGCCTGTTGCACGACACCGATTGCCTCGTTGATCGCCTGGCCGAACGCCTTACGGTC
>WLMZ01000008.1 GCA_009726095.1 Actinomycetota bacterium | reverse complement strand
CCCATCGGTAGCAGGTTCTACGACTGGAAGTACGAGAGCGAGCCCGAGCCGTATATGAACGGCCGGCGCGTGTATCACGCCCGCGGCAAGGTGCTCGGCGGGTCCAGCAGCATCAACGGGATGATCTTCCAGCGCGGTAACGCGATGGATTACCAGCGTTGGGCCAGCGACCCGGGCATGGAGACATGGGACTACGCCCACTGCCTGCCGTACTTCAAGCGCATGGAGACCTGCATGGCCGGCGGCGACGAGTATCGCGGCGCCGGTGGTCCGCTGGTGCTCGAACGCGGTGCGGCCGATTCGTCGCTCTTCGATGCCTTTTTCGAGGCGGTGCAACAGGCTGGGTATCCGCTCACGAACGACGTCAACGGCTATCAGCAGGAAGGCTTCGCCAAGTTCGACCGCAACATCAAGCGCGGCCGTCGACTGAGCGCTGCGCGCGCCTATCTGTATCCGGTGATGAATCGCCCCAACCTGCACGTGATCTGTCGGGCCATGGCCAGTCGCGTTCTGTTCGAGGGCAAGCGTGCCACCGGGGTGGAGTTCACCCGTGGCACCGGGACCAAGGGCAGGGGTACTCCGCAGCGGGTGATGGCCAACGAGGTCATCCTGTGCGGTGGATCCATCAACACGCCACAGTTGTTGCAACTCAGCGGTGTGGGGAATCAGGACGACCTCGGTGCACTCGGTATCCCGGTGGTACACCATCTCCCCGGAGTCGGCGAGCACCTGCAGGATCACCTCGAGGTGTACATCCAGCACTCGTGCAAGCAGCCGGTCACCCAGCAGCCGTCGCTGAAGTTGTGGAAGCGCCCGTGGATCGGGTTCCAGTGGCTGTTCTTCCGCAAGGGTCCGGGGGCGACCAACCACTTCGAGGCGGGTGGTTTCGTGCGCAGCAATGACGATGTGCGATACCCCAACCTGATGTTCCACTTCCTGCCCATCGCCATCCGTTATGACGGGTCGCCCCCGCCCGGCGGCGAGAAACTGGAACACGGCTATCAGGTGCACATCGGGCCGATGTACAGCGACTCGCGCGGTTCGGTGAAGATCACCTCGCGCGATCCACGGGTGAAACCTGCGCTGCGTTTCAACTACCTGTCCACCGATCAGGACCGCCGCGAATGGGTCGAGGCCATCCGGGTGACCCGTCGCATTCTGGGGGCCGACGCGTTTGGCGCCTTCAGCAACGGCGAGATTTCTCCGGGGGCCGATGTGCAGACCGACGAGCAGATCCTCGAATGGGTAGCCAAGGACGCCGAGACCGCTCTGCACCCGTCGTGCACGTGCCGCATGGGCACCGACGAGATGTCAGTGGTCGATCCGTTGACCATGAAGGTGCATGGCGTCGAGGGGCTGAGGGTGTGCGACGCCTCGGCCATGCCCTACGTCACCAACGGCAACATCTATGCCCCGGTGATGATGATGGCCGAGAAGGCCGCCGACCTCATCGTCGGCACGGCACCGCTACCGCCCGAACACGTGCCGTTCTACCGTCACGGCGAGACACCCTTACCGTCGTAGCCGCCCGTGAATGCCCAGCGCATCACAACCGTGCGCTCAGCACTCACGACGGCTGTCGGGTGAGCCAGGTGCGTGCGTCGGCCACCAGGTAGATCGACCCGGTGACGATGATCTGATCCGTGGAATGCGCATCGGCGAGCACCGTGCGTAGTGCATCACCGATGTCGTCGATGGCGCGCACCGTGCAGCCGAGGTGGGCCGCCGCATCGGCCAACTGAGCGGCCGGGCGCGCCCGCGCTGTTGGCGGGGTGCACGTGATCACCTGGTCGAATCGGGCAGCCTCGAGTGCCTCGAGCATCGCTGCGGGGTCGCGTCCAGCGAGCAGGCCGAGTATCAGGGTGCGTCGGCCGTGGCACGGCATGTCGTCGTGCACGGCCCGAGCAAGTGCTCGCGCCGCGTCGGGATTGTGGGCGCCGTCGACCACCACTGTTGGCCGCAGGATCACGGTTTCCAGCCTGGCGGGCATACGCACCGCGGCAAGGCCTGAGCGCACCGCTGTCTCGTGCAGGGGGCGCTGCAGGAACGCGGCGGCGGCGGCGACGGCCAGCGCACAGTTGGCAGCCTGGTGGGCGCCGTGCAGCGGAAGGTCGAGATCGTGCAGGGTCTGCATCGGCGTCCGGATACCGAGATGACGGCCCGCCGCTGTCGGGGCGTCGGCCTCGATCGCTATCTCATCGCCCAGATGCCACACGGTGCCGGGCTGCTGTGCGCTGAAGACCGCCTCGAGACGCGATTCGATCGAACCCAACACCAGGTGTGCGCCGGGCTTGACAATGCCCGCCTTCTCGTCGGCGATGCGCAGTCGCCAGTCGCCTTCGCCGTCGGTGTGGTCGAAACCGATGTTGGTGACCACTGCAACGCGTCCGTCGCCGACGTTGGTGGCATCGAAACGCCCGAGTACGCCAACCTCGATAACGGCGGCCTCGACCTGCTGCTGGGCGAACCACGCAAAGGCGGCGCCCGTCAGCACCTCGAAGGGCATCAGCCGCTCGCCGAGTTGTTCCTCGGCCTCTGCGGCCATGGTGAGCAGATCCGCCAGCGTCTGGTCGTCGATGTCGGTGTCGTCGATCCGGAAGCGCTCGTTGTAACGCGTCAGGTGCGGACTGGAGTACGTGCCGACGCGCAGACCCTCGGCCATGAGCAGCCGCGTGATCATGCGCGAGGTGGACCCCTTGCCGTTCGTGCCGGTGACGTGGATGATCGGCAGCGTCGCCTGAGGGTCACCGAGCAGCGCAGCGAACCGCCGCATTCGATCGAGGGACAGCTCCACGTCGCCCGTTCGAGCCGATCGCGCGGCCCAACTGCTGTAGTCGATATGTCCCTCGACGAAGTCGATGGCGGCGTCGATGTTCACGTGGCGAACCTGGCTACGCGATCGGTCGGTTCAGTCGCGCGCGAACGTCTGCACGTGCTGGAAGCCGAAGCGACCCTTGATACACAGGTTGCCGGAGGTGATGGCGTGGTCGTGCGGCGAGGTGACCTTGACGATCGTGTTGTCCTGGGTGTGCAGGGTGAGGTTGCACCCGACTCCGCAATAGGGGCAAACGGTGGTGGTCTGGCGTTGCTCGGCCTCGTTCCACGTGTTGGCCTGGCGCATGTCGTGTTCTGTCTTGAACATCAGGGCGCCCGTGGGGCAGACCTCGATGCAGTTGCCGCAGTACACGCACGCTGAGTCGGGCAGGCCGACATCGAACTCGGTGCTGATGTGGGCGTCGAAGCCGCGGCCGGCCACGGTGATGGCGAAGGAGTTCTGCCATTGCTCGCCGCAGGCATCGACGCACTTGTAGCAGAGGATGCAGCGCGAGTAATCGCGCACGTACAGGTCGTTGTCCACCTTGACGGGCTGCTGCACGGTGCGCATCGTGTTGGCGTCGCCGAAACGCGCGGGGTCGGCGTCGTACTGCTGCATCCAGCCCTGCACGTTCGGCGCTGCCGAGAGGTCGACCGACGAACCGAGCAGCTCGAGAACCATTCTGCGCGAGTGACGTGTGCGTTCGTTGTCGGTGTTGACCACCATGCCGGGCTCGACCTTGCGAGAGCACGACGGGATGAGCACGCGGTTGCCTTCGACCTCGACCACGCACACGCGGCAGGCGTTGACGGGGTCGAGCGTGTCGCCGTAGCACAGCGTGGGTACGTCGGTTCCGTGAACCTTGCAGGCATCGAGGATGGTGGCACCCTCGGGGACTTTCACCTCGTCGCCGTCGATGGTGATGGTGACGGCGCGACGGGGAAGAGCCACAGGGGTCTCGTGCATCATGGTCATGAGCTCAATCCTTCGAACGCGCCGAGTCGATCGATGGCCGACTCGATGGCGCTCCACGCAGTCTGGCCCAGGCCGCAGATGGATGCATCGCGCATGGCCCTGCCGACGTCGCGCAGCACCTGCATGTCATGAACGTTCTCGGCTGCGGGTCGCTGGCCCAGGGTGATGCGCACGAGCGCCTCCTCCTGTCGCACGGTGCCGACACGACACGGAACGCACTGCCCGCACGACTCGTCACGGAAGAACGCTGCGATACGGCGCAGGAACGTGGGTAGGTCGACGGTGTCATCGAGCAGCATCACCACCCCGGAACCGAGCGTGGTGTTGTGCGCCCGTGCACCTTCGAGGGTGAGCGGGAAGTCGATCTCGTCGGCGCGCACGAACGAGCCGGCGGCACCGCCGAGCAAGACGGCCTGCAAGGTGCGCCCGGCCGGCACGCCTCCGGCGAGCTCGATGAGCTCGCGCAGCGTGGCGCCGTAGGGCACCTCGTACACGCCAGCCGTGGTGACCGAACCGGACACACAGAACACCTTGGTGCCGGTGCTGCCGGGCGTGCCGATGGACGCAAACGCCTGGCCGCCGTGCAGCATGATGGGCAGCACATTGACGAGCGTTTCCACGTTGTTGACGACCGTTGGCTTGCCGAACAAGCCGGCCTCGACCGGGAACGGCGGCTTGCTTCGCGGCTCGCCGCGGTACCCCTCGATGGAGTTGAAGATCGCTGTTTCTTCGCCGCAGATGTAGGCGCCGGCGCCGCGGACGATCTCGATGTCGAACGCGAAGCCGAGGTCCATCACGTTGGCGCCGAGGTAGCCCCGGCTGCGGGCCGATTCGATTGCGTGCTGCAGGTGTTCGAGGGCCCGTGGGTACTCGCCGCGCAGGTACACGAAGCCCTGCTCGCAGCCTGTTGCAAATGCACAGATGGTCATGGCTTCGATCAGCGAGAACGGGTCGCCTTCGATGATGACGCGATCCTTGAACGTGCCCGGTTCGCTCTCGTCAGCGTTGCAGACGAGGTAGTGCGTGCGTACCGGCTGTCCGGCCACCGCCGCCCACTTGCGCCCGGCCGGGAACGCAGCGCCACCGCGTCCCACCAGGTTTGAATCGGTGACTTCGCGGATGACGCCGGACGGGCCCATCGCTGCAGCGGCGCGCAGCGCCTGATAGCCACCGTGCGCGCGATAATCGTCGATGGACGACGGGTCCACCACGCCGACACGCTTCAGCAGCACGAGCGCCGACCTGCCCTCTGGGCTGGAGGCCTGCGGTACCGCGTCGACGACCGGTGCTTCTGCACCCAGACCGCGTGGCCCGACACGCAGCGCAACGGCAACGTCGGTGGCGATTGCCGGCGCGACGACCGCCTCGTGAGCCGGTGCTCCTGCCTCGGTGACCAGCACGGCCGGGCCGCGCTCGCACAGGCCCAGGCACGGGCTTGGTTGCCAGGCGCCGGCGACGCCCGTCTGGTTCGGGGGACCGCACTCGGCCTGCACCGCATCGAGCAATGCACCGGCGCCCAGCGCCTGACACGCCAGGTCGGCGCAGACATGGGCGACGCGCGGTGGGCGCTGTTCCATACTGAACATGGCGTAGAAACTGGCCACGCCGTACGCCTCGGCCGGGGCGACATCGAGCCGTCGGCAGAGCTCGCCGAGTCCGCCATGACTGATGTAGCCGATGCGGTCCTGCAGGGCGTGCAGCGATGGGAGAAGCCGGTGGCGGAGTGCCTCGGCGCGGTGTGCGCCGCCGTGCTCGCGTTCCCATCCCTCGGCGATCAACGATGGGCCGAGCACCGAGTCGAGCGCCTGGACCTCGTCAAGTGTGGGCGTCGCGTCGGGGAAACGAAGGTCCATTGTTACTGGCCTGCGACCGGCAAATGGGTGTCGGCCGGCGCCTGCAGCTTCTCGACGCGAATGGCCGAGGCCTTGAACTCGGCAGTACCTGACTTGGGGTCGTTGGCCTCGATGGTGAGCACGTTGACATCGATCTCGTCGGGGAAATGAAAGGTCATGAACGCAAGCCCCGGTCGTAGGTGCGAATCGAAGCGAACCGGTGCCTTGATGGAGCCACGGCGCGACGACACCAGAACGAGTTCGTGCTCGTCGATGCCCAGGCGCATCGCATCGTCGGGGTTGAGATCAAGCGTCTCGCCCTGACGTAGCGGCGAGGCAATGGCGCCGCTCTGCACGCCGGTGTTGTACGAATCGAGCCGGCGGCCGGTGGTGAGGCGGATCGGGAACTCATCGCTGAGGAGATCGACCGGGCCAGCCCATGGCACTGGGCTGAACGGGGCGAGCCGACCGCGATCGGCAAGGTTCTCGGCCCATAGTCGCCCGTGCAGGAACGAGGGCTCGAACGTGTCGTTGGACGGGCACGGCCACTGGATGCCGCCGTGCTCTTCGAGCCGGCCGTACGACATGCCGGCGTGCATGGGCGAGAGCGAACGCAGTTCGTTCCAGATGGTTTCAGAATCGGGGTAGTCCCATTCGGGATGGCCCATGCGGTGGGCGAGTTCGACGATGATCGCAGTGTCGTCGCGAGCGCCGACGGGTGGATCGATCGCCTTACGGACGCGCTGGACACGGCGCTCGCTATTGGTGACCGTGCCCTCGGTCTCGCACCAGGCTGCGGTGGCAGGCAGCACGACATCGGCGAGCTCGGCGGTCTTGGTCAGGAAGATGTCCTGTACGACCATGTGCTCGAGGCCCTCGAGGATGTGAATGGCGTGGCCGCTGTCGGCCTCGGACTGCGCCGGGTTCTCGCCGATGACATAGAGCGCGCGTATCTCTTTGCGCTCCATGGATTCGAACATCTGCGTGAGGTGCTTGCCGTGGTGTGGCGGGATGGTGCAGTTCCATGCACCCTCAAACTTGTGGCGGGCATCGTCGTCGAGGATGTCCTGGAAGCCGGAGAGCTTGTTGGGGATGGCGCCCATGTCGCCGCCCCCCTGCACGTTGTTCTGGCCGCGTAGGGGGTTGATGCCGGCGCCGTAGCGTCCGACATGACCACAGAGCAGGTTGAGGTTGATCAGCGAGAGCACGTTGTCGACGCCGTTGTGGTGCTCGGTGATGCCGAGCGTCCAGCACATCTGGGCACGGTCGGCGTTGGCGAAGGCGTGGGCGAGCTCGCGGATGGCGTCGGCGGGTACACCGGTCACGGCTTCGGCGCGCTCGAGCGTCCAGGGATCGACTGCAGCGCGGTACTCGTCGAAACCGGTGGTGGAACCCTCGACGAACGCTCGGTGGTACAGGCCGGCGGCGATGATCTCTCGGCCGATGGCGTGTGCGAGCGCGATGTCGGAGCCGACATGCAGGCCGAGCCAACGGTCGGCCCAGCGGGCTGATGCGGTGCGCCGGGGGTCGACAACGAAGAGCTTCGCGCCGTTGCGGATGCCGGTGAGCACATGATGGAAGAAGATGGGGTGAGCGAACCGTGCGTTCGAGCCCCAGAGGACGATGACATCGGTGTCTTCGATTTCACGGTACGAAGACGTGCCGCCACCGGCACCGAACACTGTGGCCAGACCGACCACGCTGGGAGCGTGTCAAGTTCGGTTACAGGAATCGATGTTGTTGGTGCCGAGTACCTGACGGGCGAACTTCTGAGCGAGGAAGTTCATTTCATTGGTGGCTTTCGAGCACGAGAAGATCCCGATGCCGTCTTCGCCGCCCGTGTCGATTGCGTGCTGGAAACCAGCCGCAGCGCGGGTGAGCGCTTCGTCCCAGGTTGCTGGCCGGAGCACGCCGTTGTCACGTACGAGGGGCTGAGTGATGCGCTCGTACGCTGGTCGTGGCGCACCGGTTCTTGGGGTGTGTGTTCTTGACATTGTCACCTCCCTTCGGGAAGAGCGGTTGCGAGGGGAAGAGCTCCGAGCATACGCGCCGCCTCGAGGGTGTTCTCGAGCAGGCAGGCGATGGTCATTGGACCAGTGCCGCCGGGCATGGGCGTGATCGCCCCGGCAACCGACTGCACGCTGTCGAAGTCGACGTCGCCGACGATGCCGCTTTCGGTGCGCGACACGCCGACGTCGATGACGGTGGCTCCGGGCTTGACGAACTCGGCGGTGATCAACCCGGCGATGCCGGCGGCACCGACGACGATGTCGGCCTCACGGCACACGGCGGCCAGGTCGTTGGTGCGCGAGTGGGCGAGCGTGACGGTGGCATCGATGCCCTTGCGTGCCAACAGCACGGCGAGCGGAAGCCCCACCAGTGACGAGCGTCCGATGACAACGGCTCGCATGCCCGCCGTGGCGATGCTGTACCGCTCGAGGAGGCGCAGCACGCCCTTGGGAGTGCAGGGCACGTGCCCGGGACGGCCGCGCATGAGGCGTCCCATGCTGGCTTCAGTGAGGCCGTCGACGTCTTTGTCGGCCGGCACGAGATCGAGCACGGCCTCGGTGTTCAGGTGAGCCGGCAGGGGGATCTGTACGAGGATGCCGTGCACCGTGGGGTCGGCTGCGAGGGCTCGTACGGCGTCTTCGACCTCGGCCTGGGTGGCGGTGGGGGGCAGGCCGACGTGCTTGGAGGTCATGCCCGCCTCGGCGGCCTTTTTGTGCTTCATCCGCACGTAGATCTGGCTCGGCTTGTCGTCGCCGACGAGCACTGTTGCGAGACACACGGTGGGCATGCCGAGGCCCATCGCCTGGATCTCTGATCGCAGCCGGATCACCGTCTCGTCGCGAAGGGCGTTGCCGTTCATGATGATTGCGCCGCCGGGGGTGCGGTCGAATTCGGTGGTCATAGAGGGCCTCAAACTAGTACGGATGGACAGAGTGACCCCATTCCCGGATTTGCATGAGCAACGAGGTCGAGTCTCGACCAATTCGCTCAGACAAACCCGGTGGGGGGGTGGGGGATCGTGAGCTGGTGGTGGGGCTTGGTGTTGTCTCGGCCCCGACGCAGCTGGGTCAGGAAAGGTTGCTGATGACGCCGTTTTCGTCGATGTCGATGTGGTGCGCCGCTGGATCGCCGCCGAGCCCGGGCATCGTGCGCATATCGCCGCAGATGGGGTAGACGAAACCGGCGCCGACCGAGGCGCGAACCTCACGCACCGGCAGGGTCCAGCCCGTGGGGGCGCCCTTCAACGAGGCATCCGACGAGATCGACAGGTGCGTCTTGGCGATACACACTGGCAGGTGGCCGAAGCCATTGCGCTCGTAGTTGGCGAGCTGACGGTTGGCGGCGGCGGAGTATTCGACCTTGGCGGCGCCGTACACCTTGGTGGCAACGGTTTCGATCTTGGTCTTCAGGCTCGCCTCGCTGGGGTAGAGCACCTGGAAGTTGGAGGGTTCGTCTGCGGCTTCGGCCACGGCTTCGGCCAGGGCTGTGGCGCCCTTGCCCCCGTTGGCGAAGTGGGTGCAGACGGCGACGCGAACGCCCATCGACTCGGCGATCTCGATGATGGCCCGATGCTCAGAATCGAAGTCGCCCGGGAAGGCGTTGATGGCGACCACGGGAGTGACACCGTGGATCTTGATGTTCTCGATCTGCTTGCGCAGGTTCGCCCCGCCGATGTGGACCTCTTCAGGGTTCTCCTTCAGCAGGTTCTCGGGCAACGCCTTGCCGGCCACGATCTTGTGGTTGCCGGAGTGGGCCTTGAGCGCACGCACCGTTGCCACGACGACAGCGGCATCGGGGGACAGCCCCGATGCTCGGCACTTGATGTTGAAGAACCGCTCGGCGCCCATGTCGGCGCCGAAGCCGGCCTCGGTGATGAGGTAATCGCCGCCGCGGATGCCGATCTGGTCGGCGATGATGCTGCTGTTGCCGTGGGCGATGTTGCCGAACGGGCCGGCGTGCACGAGCACGGGCGTTCCTTCGAGGGTCTGCATGAGGTTGGGCTTCAGTGCATCGCGCATGATCGCCGCCATGGCGCCGGCGCCGTGGAGGTCTTCGGCGGTCACCGGATCGCCCGAGGGGGTGTACCCCACCACGATGCGGCCGAGGCGCTCGCGCATGTCCTTCAGCGAGGTGCACAGGGCGAAGATCGCCATGACCTCGGATGCGGCGGTGATGTCGAAGCCGGTCTGGCGTGTGACGCCGTCTTCTTTGGTGCCGAGACCAATGATGATGTTGCGCAGGGCGCGCTCGTTGATGTCGAGCACCCGCCGCCACGTGATGTTGTTCATGTCGAGGTTCAGCTCGTTGCCCTGGTGCAGGTGGTTGTCGAGCACGGCCGACAACATGTTGTGCGCCGAGGTCACGGCGTGGAAGTCGCCGGTGAGGTGCAGGTTGAGCAGTTCCATCGGGATGACCTGGCTGTAGCCGCCGCCTGCTGCGCCGCCCTTGATGCCGAACGTGGGCCCCATCGAAGGCTGACGGATGGCGATGACGCTCTTCTTGCCGATGTGTTTGAACGCCTGGCCGAGGCCCACCGTGGTGGTGGTCTTGCCCTCACCCAGCGGTGTGGGGGTGATCGCCGACACGACGATGTACTTCGCTTTGGGCCGGTCGGCGAGTTCGTCGATCGCAGCGAGCTTGATCTTGGCCAGGCTGTCTCCGTAGGGCTCGATCAGGTGTGGACCGATGCCCATCTGGGCGGCGATGCCCAGCAGTGGTTGCAGCGTCGCTGCCTGTGCAATATCAAGATCAGACGGAAAGCCCATGCTGATTCATCCCCTCGTGAGTGATGCGGCGCCAGCTGTAGTGCTGGTACCGGAGTCGTTGTTGGAACCGGTGTTGAGATTGGATTCGGTGGGTCCTGCGCCGTCGAGCACGGCGCGACGCCATTCGGCGGTGTTGGTGACCTGGTTGAACGTGAAAATGTGCAGGGCCGCAATGTCGAGGGTCTCGATATCGCGTGCCATCGGAGCGAGCATGTCCATGGGGTCGTAGCCGCCCGGTGTGGCCAGCTTGCTGACCACTGCCCGATTCTTGCGCAGGTAGCGCAGCGATGCACCGATACCCAGCTTCGCGCCCATGGTGAGCAGCTTGGTGGTGTCGATGACGCCGGGAATGCCGAGGTGGATCGGCAGGTGCATGCCAGCGGCCCGGTTCTGCGAGATCCAACGTGTGACGGCCTTGGTGTCGAAGCACATCTGTGTGGAGACCCAGCCGCTGATCCCGGCGGAGTCGAGCAGCTGCTGCTTGGCCGTGATGGCCTCGGCGAGCGCCGGGAGAGGAATTGTGGCATGGCCGTCGGGGTACCCACCGAAGCCGATGTTGGTGAGGCGGGCATTGGAGTCGAGCAGGGCTGCGATGAGCGCAGCTGCATCGAGGTACGGGCCGCGGGGCTCGGGAGCGTCGCCGCCGATGACGAACACATCGCTCACGCCGTGATCGTTGAACCACGATGCGATGCCGGCCACGTGGTCAGGTCCCTCGACCATCCGGGCAGCGAGGTGGGGGATCACGGTGTGGCCGAGGTCGAGGAGCTGCGCCGCCATGTCGAGGGTGGCCTGAATGTCCTTGGCGGGCGAACAGGTGACCGACACGGTGCAGGCCGGCGGCAGCGCGGGGAATTGCAGGTGCGCCTTGGGTGTGGGAATCAGCTCGAGGTGAGCGTGCTGCACGCGATCGACGATGACGGGGGCAAGCGCCGCGCTGCCAGCGTCAGGACGACGGTCATGTGATCGAAAAATTGCCATGGCGTGTACCGCAGCTCCCCGTACGAATGAGCGTCATTCCTTGAACGCTTGTGCTGGTTACCACCATACAACATCAATCCGCATCGTGGAAGACCCCGGGCGCGTGTTTCTGATCGGCCAGCATGCGCAGGACCCTTGTCGGCTCCGCGTCTGTCCGTGCCCGCGTGCTGCCAGACTGATGCGGTGACGCTGCTCGACGCTGTGGTGGTGGGATCCGGCCCCAACGGACTCGCCGCTGCCATTACCCTCGCCCGGGCCGGCAAGTCGGTGGTGGTGCTCGAGGCCGAAGCCGAACCGGGTGGCGGATTGCGCTCGGCCGAGCTCACCCTGCCCGGATTCGTGCACGACATCTGCTCGGCGATCCACCCGCTGGCCGCTACCTCGCCGTTTTTTCGCTCGATGTCGCTCGCCGAGCGTGGCGTGGACTTGCTCGAGCCCGAGATCGCGCTCGCTCACCCGCTCGATGGCGGGCGGGTGGCCACGCTGCACCGCTCCACCGAGCGCACCGTGGAAAGTCTTGGTACTGATGGGCGTGGCTTTCAGCGGTGGATCGCGCCGCATTCCGCTGCTTGGCACGATCTGGCGCCAGCGCTGCTCGCCCCGTTGTTGCAGGTTCCCCGTCACCCCGTTGCCCTTGCCCGCTTCGGTGCAGGTGCTGTGTGGCCTGCAACGCGCTTCGGTGACCGGGTGTTCAAGTCCGAGCAAGGCCGTGCGCTGTTCGCTGGCTGCGCAGCGCACGCCTGTGTTCCCCTGTCGGCGCCGCTGACGAGTTCGTTCGCCATGGTGCTCATGGCCGCGGCTGGGGCTGTTGGCTGGCCGGTGGTGCGCGGTGGAAGCGCGCGCATGGCCGAGGGGCTCGTCGCCGAGTTGGAAGCTCACGGCGGCCGGATCGAGTATGGGCGGCGCATCACGTCGCTCGCCGAGTTGGTGCCGTCGCGGGTGGTGTTGTTCGACCTCGCCCCGCGACAGGTCGCGGCGATCGCTGGCGATCAGCTCAGCGCTTCGTACCGCCGCCGGCTGAACCGCTTTCGTCTGGGTCCGGGCATCTTCAAGCTCGACTATGCGCTCAGCGGCCCGGTGCCGTGGACGGCCGAGGCGTGCCGGCGGGCGGGCACGTTGCACCTCGGCGGCACGGCGCGCGAGATTGCCGCGAGCGAACACGATGTTGCGCACGGCCGCCACCCTGACCAGCCCTATGTGCTCGTCGCCCAACAGAGTGTTGTCGATCCCACCCGGGCACCGGCGGGCCAGCACACGCTGTGGGCCTACTGTCACGTGCCCTCGGCCAGCACGCAGGACATGACCGAGCGCATCGAGGCCCAGATCGAGCGTTTCGCCCCCGGCTTTCGCGACCTGATCCTGGCGCGTCACGCCGCGGACTCGCGGTGGTACGAAGCGCATGACAACGCCTACATCGGTGGCGATATCACCGGAGGATCGAACGGCGGGCTGCAGTTGGTGTTCCGCCCCACGGTCGGTCGGCCGTACCGTACGTCGAACCCGCGCCTGTTCATGTGCTCGGCGTCCACGCCGCCCGGCGCCGGTGTGCACGGCATGTGCGGGTTTCACGCCGCGAATGCTGCGCTGAGCAGCCGAGCGCTGCGCTGAATCCCCGTCGCGCCGAGCGTGACGTCAGTTGATCTTGGTGGCGCTGAGACGTCGGGCCGCAGCCACCACGGCGGCGGCAATCTGGTCGCGGTTGCTGGCCGTGGGAAAGCGGTAGCTGGGGCCGTGGCAGTGGATTGCTGCAACGACGTGTCCGGCGCTGTTGAACACCGGTGCAGCGATGGAGTTGAGACCGATCTGGAATTCCTCGAGTGTCCAGGCAAACCCTGCCTCGCGAATGCTGGCAAGCCGCTTGCTGAGTTGTGACTTCGTGGTCATGGTGTGTTCGGTGAAGGGGTCGAGGCCCTTGGCCACGGTGGCTGCGATGCGCTGCGGTGTCTCGTGGGCCAGCAGCACCAGCCCCGAGGACACCACATGTAACGGTACGCGCTTGCCGGTCCAATCCTGGATCTGGATCACGGTCTCGGCGCTCACGTGGTCGAGGTACAAGACCTCGTCGCCGTCGATCACCGAGAGACCTGCCGTCTCGCCGACACGTTCGACCAATTCGGCGAGAAAGGGCCGGGCCCTGCCGATGAGCGTGGTGTCGTTGCCCGCAGCAAGGCTGCTGACCATCGGGCCGATGCGGTAGCTGACGCCGTCGTCTTGACGGATCACGGCGTTGAGATGCTCGAGGGTGGACAACAGGCGGGCCACCGTGCTGACGGGCAACGACACGCGTCGGGCGACGTCGGTGATACCGGCCGGCTCCGTGGCAATGGCCAACAGCACCGAAAAGGCGCGCTCGATGGATTGGATTCCTGCGCTGGCGCTGGCCATGGGGTCAATCTACTCCGATGGGCACGAAGGCCCGGTCTGGCGCGACGACGATGCGGTACGCCATGAAGAGCGCCAACATCGAGTGCGCAATCAGCAGGGCCCAGAAGAACCCGGATGTACCGAACATGGTCATCGAGACTGCTGCAAGCAGTGGCCCGAACACGGCGCCGAGGGAATAGGTGCTGAGCAGTGCGCTGCTGGCCGGCACACCCTGTCCGGGCGGCAACCAGTCGTGGGTGTAGGCATTGCCCAACGCGTACAGCGGGGCGCTGAAGCCGCCGAGGGCGAACGCCAACAGGTAGGCGGGAGCGGTGCCCGGTGCAGTGTTCAGCAACACGAGGCACAGCAGCGAGGCCACCACGCACAACACGACCATCACGAGCCGGCGCGAGACGCGGTCGGCGATCACGCCGATGGGGATCTGCAGGAGGACTGCACCGGCGGTGATGGCGCCGACGAAGAGCGCCACCTGTCCGGCGCTCAACCCGGCGCGGGCGGCGTACACGCTGGCCATCATCAGCAGGCACCCCTGCGTGAGGCCCACGAGGAGAAAGCCGATGATGCCCGATGGCACCAGGCGGGCCACCTCGAGCATTGTCAGAGTGCCCGTGCGTTGGTGCCGCTCGCCTCCGCCGACCTTCACGGCGAATAGGGGAACCCATGCCATGCCGGTGATCGCGCCGGCGATGGCAAAGGGCACCCATGACGATGGGTCGACAACCGACAGGATCAGCTGCCCCATCGCCATGCCGGCCGAGGCCACCCCGACGTATGCACCCATGACCTTGCCGCGGATGTCGTTGTGGGAGATGTCGTGCAGCCATGACTCCACGACCAGATAACACCCGGCGATGCAAAAGCCGGTGGCGAAGCGCAGGCCGAGCCAGGCAACAGGATGCACGATGAGCCCATAGGCGGCCGAGCCGAGCCCCATCGCGGTGGTGCAGCACACGAACTGCCAGCGGCGTGAGATGCGCTCGTGGATACGGGTCATGGCCGGGATCCCGGCGACAAAGCCCACGTAGTACATCGCCATCGCGACGCCCATGACCCCGGCGCTGATGCCGGCCCGTTTGGATCGCACGCCCATCAGCGAACTCAGAAGGCCCGATCCCATGAGCGACGTGCCTATGCTCACGACAAGACCTGCGACCGCATATCGAGTCCGTGCCATCGGGCACAACCTTTCCCTGGTGACCTGCGCATGTGGCGTTGCCGGTGACGGTGGAATCCCGGCACAGACGTACCACTCATTGACTGCCCTGTCTCCCACGATATAGTATCTTCCCGTATCGTGGATTGCGCGGCACACGTAAGGGAGACCCCAGATGGCCGATGACGACATCGTTCTCGAGAACCTCAGCGACGACGACCTGACCGCACAGATGCACGACGATCTGTACGACGGCCTTGCGCCGGAGATCATCGAGGGGACCAACATCTTGCTGGGTCGCGGCTGGAGCCCGGATCGGGTGCTCAACGACGCGCTCGTCGAGGGCATGCGCATCGTCGGCATCGACTTCCGCGATGGCATCCTCTTCGTCCCCGAGGTGTTGTTGGCGGCAAACGCGATGAAGGGTGGCATGGAGATCCTGCGCCCGCTACTGGCCGAAACCGGCGCAGAATCAATCGGCAAGGTCGTCATTGGCACCGTCAAGGGCGACATTCACGACATCGGCAAGAACCTGGTGGCGATGATGCTCGAGGGCGCCGGGTTCGAGGTCATCGACCTGGGCATCAACACCGACGCCGACGCCTTCCTCGCTGCGCTCGACGAGCACAAGCCCGACATCCTCGGGATGTCGGCCCTGCTCACCACCACCATGCCCTACATGAAGGTGGTCATCGACACCCTCAAGGAAAAGGGTCGTCGACTCGACCAGATCGTGCTCGTCGGTGGTGCGCCGCTGAACGAGGAGTTCGGCGCAGCCATCGGTGCCGACGCGTACTGTCGCGATGCCGCCGTGGCCGCCGAGACCGCCAAGGCGCTCGTGCTTGCCCGGCGCGCTGCTGCGCGAGCCTCCTGAGGCTTCCGGTCCTCATGGTGCACCAGGCACAGCGACCGCTGGTTGTGGCGTGCGCCGCCCTCACCGCCGACCTGCGTGCTGTCCTGGCAGCCGACGGCCTCGCCGGCGTTGTCGACGTGCACTACCTGCCGGCAAACCTGCACAACACCCCGCAGCGCATCGTTGGTGAACTGCGACCCATCGTGGAGCAGGCGCACGCGGCCGAGCGGCCGGTGTTCGTGGCCTATGCCGATTGCGGCACCGGCGGCCTTCTCGACGCGTTCTTGGCCGAGTACCCCGGCGTCGGTCGCCTTCCGGGAGCACACTGCTACGAGTTCTTCGCCGGTTCGCAGGTGTTTGCTGCCCTGCAGGAGCAAGAGCTCGGCACCTTCTATCTCACCGACTTCCTGGCCAAGCACTTCGACGCACTGGTGTGGAACGGGCTCGGTCTCGACCGCGCCCCGCAACTGCGCGACATGTACTTCGGCCACTACACCCGGCTGGTCCACCTGGCCCAGGCCGACGATGCCGCGGCACATGGCGCAGCGGTGAACGCGGCCGAGCGGCTCGGCCTTGCCTTTGAACACAGGTTCGTCGGTCGTCAGGGCCTGGCGGCGCCGATCAGCGAGTGGTCGCTCACGATCAGAAAGGCTGCTGCCTGATGGCACGTCGAGGATCCGGCAATGAACTGATCATCATCACCTGGCGCGACATCCCCGCTCAGGTCAACGGCGGATCGGGCGAGAGCAAGCACGCCCAGATCCTGCCGCATCGCTTTCACCAGGCCATCGACCGCGCTGCGATGAAGGCCGGCAAGAAGACATCCGGCGAGTACGTGGCCGAGTGGCGCCGCCGTACCATTCCGCTGCCCGCCGACTTCGACGGCGACTTCGCTGGCGCCGCACGCGCCGAGGCTGAGCGCATCGAGAACGAATTCCCCACCGCCCGGCTCAAACTGTGGGTCGAATCCTGCGGATGGGACCCCGACAGACCAGAACAGGAACGAATCTGATGACCGACACCATTCTCAGCTCTGCCACCCGCGAGGTCGTCATCGGCTTCGGGCGCCCGTTCGTGATGATCGGCGAGCGCATCAACCCCACCGGGCGCAAGCTGCTCGCAGCGGAGATGAAGGAAGGCAACTTCGATCGCGTCATCGCCGACGCACTGGCCCAGGTGGAAGCCGGCGCGCAGATGCTCGATGTCAATGCGGGCATCCCGCTGGCCGACGAACCCGCCATCCTCGCCAAGGCGATCCAGTTGGTGCAGGGTGTCACCGACGTGCCGTTGTCCATCGACTCGTCCATCATCGAGGCGCTCGAAGCCGGCCTGTCGGTGTACCAGGGCAAGGCGCTCGTCAACTCGGTCACCGGCGAGGAAGCCAACCTTGAGCGGGTGTTGCCGCTGATCAAGAAGTACGGCGCAGCCGTGGTGGCGATCTCCAACGACGAGACCGGCATCAGCGAGGACCCCAATGTGCGGTTCGAGGTGGCGAAGAAGATCGTGCGTCACGCTGCGGACTACGGCATCCCAGCGTCCGACATCGTGGTCGACCCGCTCGTGATGCCCATTGGCGCCATGGGCACCGCCGGTCAGCAGGTGTTTGCGCTGCTGCGCCGCCTGCGCGACGAGCTCAAGGTCAACACCACCTGCGGCGCCTCCAACATCAGCTTCGGCCTGCCGAACCGCAACGTCATCGGCGGTACGTTCCTGGCGATGGCGATGAGCCACGGTATGACCTCGGCAATCATGAACCCGTTGCACCCCGAGGTGAAGCACGCCATCCAGGCCGCCGACGTGTTGTGCGGCCACGACCTCAACTGCGCCGAGTGGATTCGCCATCACCGCGACCCCGGCAACGTCCAAGCGGGCGAGTCCACCGGACGTCGTGGTGGCCGGCGCGCCCGCGTCGCCGACGGCTCTGCCCCGGCCTGAGCTTCGCGCACCATGCCCAACGTCGTGTTCACGCCATCCGGTCGACAGGGAGAAGTCGAAGCCGGCTGCACCGTGCTCGACGCGGCGCGTCAACTCGGCGTCGACCTCGACTCGGTGTGCGGTGGGCGCGGTATCTGTGGCCGCTGCCAGGTGGTGCCGGCATTCGGCGAATTCGCCAAGCACGCCATCTCCAGCAACGCCGGGCATCTCTCTGCGATTGCTGCCACCGAAACCGCCTATCACGGGCGACGCCCGCTCGAACAGGGTGGGCGCCTCGGATGTGCCGCCCAGATCACCGGTGATCTCGTCATCGATGTGCCGGCAGCCAGCCAGATGCACCGGCCGGTCATCCGTAAGTCGGTCGACCTCACCGGTCTGGTCATCGATCCCGTCGTGCGCCCCTTCTACGTCGAGGTGCTCGCCAACGATCTCGGTGGTGACCGCAGCGATCTGCGGCTGCTCACCGATGCCTTGGGCGAGCAGTGGCAACTGCCCGTGCACACCATTTCGCCAGCGGCGCTGCGACGGCTGCAGCCCGCACTGACCGCGGGCCATCGCACGGTCACGGTGGCGGTGCACAGCAACTCGGTGATCACGGGTATCTGGCCCGGGTTCGTCGAGACCCTCTACGGCGTCGCCATCGATGTCGGCTCCACCACGGTGGCGGGCCACCTGTGCGATCTCGCCACCGGCGAGGTGCTGGCGTCGGCCGGGCTGATGAACCCGCAGATCCGCTTCGGCGAGGACCTGATGAGTCGTGTGTCGTACGTGATGATGCATCCCGGTGGTGACGCCGAGCTCACCGCTGCCATCCGTGGCGCGCTCAACGACCTCATCCACGAACTGTGTGCCAAGGGCGGGATCACCGAGACCGACATCTCCGATCTGGTGCTGGTCGGTAATCCGATCATGCATCACCTGATCCTGGGCATCGACCCCACACCGCTCGGCGGTGCGCCGTTCCCGCTGGCCACCGACCTGCCGGTCGACGGCCGCGCCAGCGACATCGGGGTGGCCTGCCCGTTCTCGTCGCTGCACATCCTGCCCTGCATCGCCGGTCATGTCGGCGCCGACACCGCCGGGGCCGTGCTCGCGGTGGGGCCGCACCGTGGCGAGGAAATGGTGCTGCTCGTCGATGTCGGCACGAACGCCGAACTGGTCCTGGGCAACCGGCACGGTCTCGCTGCTGCGTCCAGCCCAACGGGCCCTGCGTTCGAGGGTGCACAGATCTCGTGTGGACAGCGTGCCACCGCCGGGGCGATCGAACGGGTGCGGATCGACCGCGACACCCTCGAGCCGCGCCTGAAGGTGATTGGCTCCGACCTGTGGAGCGATGAGGCCGGCTTCGCCGAGTCGTTGCCCGAGGTGGGCATCACCGGGGTCTGTGGCTCGGGCATCATCGAGGCGCTCGCAGAACTGTTCCTTGCCGGCGTCATCGATGCCGATGGCACCATCAACGGCGCCGCCGCAGAACGCACACCGCGGGTCATCGCCGACGGGCGCACCTTCCAATATGTGCTCCACCACGGCGATCGCCCGTTGTGTGTCACCCAAAACGACGTACGCGGTATCCAGCTGGCCAAGGGTGCGCTGTACGCCGGGGCGCGCCTCTTGATGGACCGCGCCGGGCTCGAGACCGTCGATGCCGTGAAGCTCGCCGGCGCATTCGGCAGCCACATCGATCCGGTGTATGCGCTGGTGCTCGGCATGATCCCCGACTGCGATCCCTCACAGGTCGTGTCGGTGGGTAACGCCGCCGGCTCCGGTGCCGTGCGCGCGTTGTTATCGGCGGCTGATCGCGCCGAGATCATCGAGGTAGCGCGCACCATCACGAAGGTGGAGACAGCCATCGAACCGCGGTTCCAGGAGCACTTCGTGCAGGCAATGGGTCTGCCGCACTCCACCGACCCGTATCTCCGATTGGGCCAGGTGGTCACGCTGCCGGCCCGTACCGAACCTGCTGGCTCTGTCCGCACGCGTCGTCGCGTGCGGCCAGCGTGACCAGCCAAGCACCACAGGGGGAACCATGACAGATACAACGAGCACTGAGGCACCCGCCAGCGGCCGCGCTGGCAGAAGCGGTGGAGGGCGCGCCAATCGTCAGGCTGCGCGCCTGGCCAGCCATGCTGAAACCGTCCCGTTCCTGACGCGCACCCTTGCCCCGTTCGAGGTGCTCAGCGACGAGAGCATCGAGATCATCGAGCAGAACGCGGACACCATTCTCGAAAAGCTCGGCGTGTGGATACGCGACTACCCCTCGGCGCTCGCGCTGTTCGCCGCAGCAGGCGCCGACGTGGATGGCGACCGCGTGCGGTTCCCGCGCGGCATGTGCCGCAGCATCGTGCAGGCAACGGCACCACGTCAGTACACCCAGCACGGCCGCAACCCGTTGCGTAACGTGGAGATCGGTGGCATGAACACCGTGTTCGCGCCGAACTACGGCTCGCCGTTCGTGCGTGATCTCGACAACGGCCGGCGCTACGCAACGCTGGCCGACTTCCAGAACTTCGTGAAGCTGGCGTACTCGTCGCCCTACATTCACCACTCCGGTGGCACCGTGTGTGAACCCGTCGACATCCCGGTGAACAAGCGCCACCTCGACATGGTGTACTCGCACATCAAGTACAGCGACAAGCCCTTCATGGGCTCGGTGACCGCCGCAAGTCGCGCCCAGGACAGCGTCGATCTGGCCCGCATCGCCTTTGGCGGCGATCTGGCGGACCGCACGGTGATGACCAGCCTCATCAACGCATCGTCGCCGCTCGTGTGGGACGAGACGATGCTCGGCTCGGCCGAGATCTACGCCCGCAACAATCAGGCCTGTATCTTCACCCCGTTCATCCTCGCTGGCGCGATGGCTCCGGTGACCACCGCTGGAGTTGCGGCACAGAGCCTGGCCGAGGCGTTGGTCGGTATGGCGTTTGCCCAGCTCGTCCGCCCGGGCGCTCCCGTGATCCTGGGTTCGTTTGCCTCGTCGATGTCGATGCAGACCGGCGCTCCCACGTTCGGCACCCCCGAGCCGTCGCTGGTGCTCTACGTGATGGCCCATCTGGCGCGTCGTCTCGGCGTGCCGTTCCGTTCGGGCGGGGGACTGACAGCATCGAAGGTCGCCGATGCGCAGGCGGCCTACGAGTCGGCCAACACCATGCAGGCCACCATCCTCGGTGGTGCCAACTTCGTGCTGCATGCGGCTGGGTGGCTCGAAGGTGGGTTGTCGATCGGCTACGAGAAGTTCGTGCTCGACTGCGATCAGCTCGGCATGATGCATACCTTCGTCAAGGGCGTCGACATGTCGCCCAACGGACAGGCGGTGGACGCCATCACCGACCACGAACCCGGTATGCATTTCCTCGGCACTGCGCACACACTCGCCAACTTCGAGACGGCGTTCTATCGTTCGAACACCGCCGACAACGCCAGCTACGAGCAGTGGCTCGAAGAGGGCAGCCTCGATGCGAACCAGCGCGCCAACAAGATCTGGAAGAAGTCCCTGGCGGACTACGAGGCGCCTGCTCTCGACGAGGCCATCGACGCCGAACTCCAGGAGTTCGTCCTGCGCCGCAAGACAGAAATGCCTGATGAAGTCGGCTGAGGCCGTCTTCCGAAAGCGCCCCGATCTGATCTATAGTTACCGCTAGGCGGATTCTTCCCGCAGAACGGTTTGCGATTGCATCGTTTCCCGATGCCCTCATCATCTTCACCCACATGACTACCCCATAGTCTTGACAACAGATTCTCGAAGCAGAATTCCTGAGAGGAACACCCCGTGAGCAGCGACTTCCCAACAACAGCACGCGTTGTCGTCATCGGTGCCGGCATTGTCGGCAACTCCGTCGTCGGCCACCTGGCCGAACTCGGCTGGCGCGACATCGTGCAGATCGACAAGGGCCCGCTGCCGAACCCGGGTGGTTCCACCGGCCATGCGTCCAACTTCATCTTCCCGGTCGATCACAACCGCGAGATGGCCATGCTCAACCTCGACAGTCAGCGCCAGTACGCCGAGATGGGCGTCAACACCGAATGCGGCGGCATCGAGGTGGCGCGTACGCCCGAGCGCATGGAAGAACTGCGCCGGCGCATGGTGTCGGCCAAGAACTGGGGCATCGAATCTCGTCTCGTCACGCCCGAGGAGATCAAGGAGATGGTGCCGTTCATCAACAGCGACATCCTCCTCGGTGGCTTCTACACGCCGTCGGTGTCGGTTGTCGACAGCCTTCGTGCGGGCACCATCTTCCGTGAGCGCGCCCAGGCGCTGGGTGCCCTGCAGACCTTTGCCAATGTCGAGGTCGAGGACATGATCGTGGAGGACGGCGTCATCAAGGCGGTCGTCACCGACCATGGTCGCATCGACGCCGACTACGTGGTGGTGGCCTGTGGTGTGTGGAGCCCACGTATCGCCGCCATGGCCGGTGTGGAGATTCCGCTCACGCCAGCCGTGCACCAGATGATCGACGTCGGACCCATCCCGATCCTCGAGGCCACCAACATGGAGTTGGGCTTCCCGATCATTCGCGACATGGACACCTTCTGCTACGAGCGCCAGAGCGCCGGCTCGATGGAAGTGGGCTCGTACGCCCACCGTCCCATCTTCATGACGGCCGATGAGATCCCCAGCATCAAGGAATCGCGTCTGTCGCCCACCGAGCTGCCCATCACCATGGAGGACTTCGACCCGCAGCTCGAGCAGGCGCTCGAGCTGATGCCCGACATCCTGTCCACCGCCGAGATCAAGTACGCCATCAACGGTCTGCTGTCGCTCACCCCCGATGGTTTCCCGCTCATCGGCGAGATCCCCGGTGTGACCAACCTGTGGGCGTGTGCGGCGATCTGGATCAAGGAAGGCCCAGGCGCTGCGCGCATGCTCGCCGAGTGGATGACCCACGGCCAGCCCGAGATCGACCCGCACCACAGCGACATCGCCCGCTTCTACCCCTACGCCCGCAACGATCACCACGTGCGTGCCCGGTGTGCCGAGCACTTCAACAAGACCTACGGCATCGTGCACCCGCGTGAGCAGTGGGCATCCGAGCGCAACATCCGCACCGCCCCGTACAAGGACCGCACCGACGCCCTCGGCGCGGTGTACTTCCAGGCCGGCGGTTGGGAACGTCCCCACTGGTACGAGTCCAACGCCCCGCTCGTGGCCAAGTACGGTGTCGAGGATCGCCCCCACGAATGGGATGCCCGCTGGTGGTCGCCCATCATCAACGCAGAGCACCTCGCGATGAAGGAAAACGTCGGCATGGTCGACCTCGCCCCGTTCGTGGTCTACGACATCAAGGGCCCCGGCACGATGGAGTACCTGCAGGGTCTCGCCGTGAACAACGTCGATGTCGCCATCGGCAAGTCGGTGTACACCCCGCTGCTCGACGTCAACGGAGGCTTCCGGAGCGACCTCACGATGATGCGCCTCGGCACCGATTTCTACCGGGTCATCACCGGCGCATTCGACGGTCCTCGCGATGCCTTCTGGTTCACCAAGCATCTGCCCGCCGACGGTTCGGTGACCTTCGAGGACAAGACCTCGAGCTTCGTCACGATCGGTCTCTGGGGTCCCAGGTCCCGCGAGGTCATGTCCCGTCTCACGACATCCGATGTCTCCAATGAGGCCTTCCCCTACGGCACCACACAAGAGGTGCTGTTCGGCTCGCTCGCTGTGCGCCTGTTCCGCATCTCGTATGTGGGCGAGCTCGGCTGGGAGATCTATGTGCCCATGGAAAACGCCCGCGCCGTGTGGGACCTCATTGCCGAAGCCGGTCAGGAAAGCGGCATCGTCCCCGTCGGTGGCGGGGTGTACGGCACCACCGGTCGCCTCGAGAAGGGCTACCGCCTGATGGGCGCCGAGCTCGACGGCGAGTACACCCCCGTGGAGGCAGGCCTGGCCCGCCCCAAGGTGAAGTCGGCTGACTTCGTCGGCAAGGCCGCCTACCTCAAGGCCCGCGAGGACGGCCCCGCCGCCATCGTGTGCACGCTCGCGGTCACCGACCATGTGTCAGCCCGCGACGGCATCAAGCGCTACATGACCGGCGGAGAGACCATTCTCACGCTGGCCGGTGATCGCATCGTCGATGCCAAGGGCCGTATCTCCACCGTCACGACCGCGGGTGCCGGGCCGTCGCTCGGCGCGTTCTTGCTGATGGCGTACCTCACGCCCGAGCACGCCGTGGTCGGTAACGAGCTGCTCGTGCACTACATGAACGAGACGTATCCCGTGAAGGTCATCGTCGCCGGGTCCGCCCCTGCGTTCGACCCCACCGACGCGCGGATGAAGGCGTAGTCACGCCATGGCCGAGCTGCGGATCCTGGTCTGCGTGAAGCGGGTGCCCGCTCCGGGCGCGCGCATCACCCTGACCGCAGATCATCAGGGCATCGATGCGAAGAACCTCGGGTTCACCACCAGCCCGCACGAGGAGTGCGCGGTCGAGGAAGCCATCCGTCTCGTCGAGGCGCACGGCGGTTCGGCCACGGTGCTCACGCTTGGTGCCATCGAGGCCGATGAGCAGCTTCGCTATGCGGTGTCGGTTGGCATCAACGCCGCAGTGCATGTCACCCACGCCACCCTGGCCGGCAGCGCAGATTGGGATGCACAGGCAACGGCGCGGGCGCTCACCGAGGCCATCGCCTCAATCGAAGCCACCGACGGTGCGTTCGATCTCATTCTGTTCGGGAACGAGTCCGCCGACTCGGGCGGGTTCCAGGTGGGTGTGCGCGTTGCGCGTTCACTCGGGCGTGCCATCGTCAACGGCATCAAGGGCATCACCATTGCTGATGGGATGGTCACGGCGCAGCGCGAGAGCACCTCGGGCTTCGAGGTGTACCAGCTCGAGCTGCCCGCCGTGCTCGGCGTGAAGGAGGGCCTCAACCTTCCCCGCTATCCAACCCTGCCCGGTCGGTTGAAGAGCAAGAAGGTACAGGTTCCGGTGCTCACGGCCGAGCCGGTGAGCGGTGGGCTCACCATGCTGCGCTTTGACAACGCCGCCGAGCTGGTGGTGCAGACCACGATGCTCGGCACTGGCCCAGAAGCGGCACCGGCGATCGTCGACCTCCTCGAAGAACTGGGTCTGCTGTGACTGGAGATGTTGTGAGTGGCGAGATCCTCGTAGTCCTCGAACACGATCGGGGCGAGACCAGCGACACGTCGTTCCAGGCGTTCGGCCTGGCGCGCGCACTGCTGGCAGCCGGAGTCGGTTCGTCCATCACCGCTGTCGTCATCGGAGCCGAGGCCGACGCCCTGGCTGGCGGGCTTGGCGCGTACGGTGCAGCACGCTCGATCTCGGTGCACCATGGCGAGCTCACCGACTACGCCCCCGAGGCGTGGGGCGATGTCGTCGCCCAACTCATCGCAGCTCGTGCTCCGGCTGCGGTTGTTGCCACCGGTACCGACCGCGGTAACGAGGTGCTCGCCCACGCCAGCGCCATCGTTGATCTGCCCTTCGCCGCCAACGTCACCGACGTGGCGCTGGCCGATGGGCTCTCGCTCACTCGCGTCCGCTGGGGTGGCAGCCTGCTGGAACAGGCCCGGCTGCAGGCGCCGGTGTTCGTGTTGTCCGGTTCGGCGCACACGTTCTCCGGTGAGGTCAGCGGCGACGCAGCCGTGGTCGTCGAGGTCCTCGAGCCCACGCTCGGCGCATCTGCTGCTCGTACCCGTGTGGTCGATCGCGTCACGCTGGCCGCTGGTATCACCCTCACCACGGCCGCCGTGGTGGTCAGTGGCGGGCGCGGAGTCGGCTCGGCCGATGGGTTCGCGCCGTTGGCCGAACTCGCCGAGCTGCTCGGTGGTGCCGTTGGCTGTTCACGCGTGGTCACCAACAACGGTTGGCGTCCGCACAGCGATCAGGTCGGCCAGACCGGCAAGCGCATTGCCCCCGAGCTGTACATCGCCTGCGGTATCTCTGGTGCCATCCAGCACTGGGTGGGGATGATGGCCTCGAAGCATGTGCTGGCCATCAACACCGACAACGAGGCGAACATGGTCGGTAAGGCCGAGTACGCCGTCATCGGTGACCTGCACAAGATCCTGCCGGCGGTCAGCGACGAAATCCGTCGCCGCCGCGCCAACGCCTGATCCCCTCCGCTCGGTTGCTCTGGCAACCGGGCTAGGGGTCAGCTGGTGACAGTGAACGAGGGGTCGACCGCCGGGCGGCCCTCGACCGGCATGGGTGTGACCACGCCGCCGTCGATCGGGATCGGCTGGCCGTAGCGGGGATCGTTGGCGGCGCTGGGCGGCAACAGGGTCTCGACCGTTGGGGTGCAGCCAATGCCGGGCGCCAACGAGAGGTCCTGGCACACGGTTTGGCGGGTGATCCGCCACACGCCGTCAGCGCCGAGGCGGGCCATGCCGTAGCGGTTGTAGAAATTGCTGATCGATGTGAGCACGTCGTAGCGGAACCATGCCTCGGTGGGGCTGGTGAAGACCAGCTCCGCGATCGGCTGGGTGGCCGAGGTTGCGGCGTCGACGTATTGACCGTCGCTCAAGGCCTTCCACGCGTCCTGGATGCCGGTGGGGTCGTCGACGTAGGTGATACGAACGGAGCCGTCGGTGCCGGCAAAGTCGCGTGAGATCCTCCACGACTCGCGCACCGCAGCTTCGGCGGCTGCGGGGTCGGCCGGCTGGGCACCGGCGGCGGGCAGCGCGGGGGGCGGCGGCTCGCAGCCGGTGTGGTAGTCGGTACCGCTGTATTGGGCGGTCAGATCGGCTGCGTCAATGGTCGTGACGGTGCCGTCGCCATGCCCGAGTGTCATCGTGAACGCGTCCTCGATGGGGCCGTTCACGGCCAGCAGGGCAAGGCCATCGGTCGGTGCAGTGGTGTCGGTCAACCCGCTCGCCGTGGTGAAGGTGATCGAGGTGATGTCGTTGCCGACCTGTGCCACGGCGCCGAACACAGGCGACGACTCCACATAGCCGGCGGCAAACGTGGAAATCGCAACGCCGTCCTTGGGTTCGCTGTACCACGGAGCGCCGCTGAGGTTCACCGCCGACGCAGTGACGATGGAGAGCCGAAGTTGACCCGTGGGGAAGCACCATCCGGCGGGCTTCCACCCGTTGTATTGACCGGCATAGGGGTCGGACATCTGGTCGCCGAAGTCCTGGCGATGGGCACGAATGGTGATGCCCGAGGCGGTGGTGCGCTGGGCAACGAGTTGCTGGGGCTCTTCGGCGTAGGCGCCGGGGGAGTACTGGCCGCCGGAGCCAGCAACAGCGGAGCTCATCTTGGAATCGCCGGCCATCGGCGGGGCGCCGGGAGCAGTTGCAGTGCCCGGTGTGGCCGTGCTGTCGTTCGCCGACGGTGCGAGTGGAGCCTGCTCGGCGCCGCTGCGTGTGGACGCTGCGTTCGAGAGTGACGAGCGAGACGCCTTGTAGCCCCCGATGAAGCCGGCGCCACCCGCCGCCACGGCGGCGCACAAGACGAACGCCATGAGCCGTCGCTGCGGACGTTGACGCTCGCCCGCCAGCGCGCTCGGCGGACTGCTGGGCTCGACTTCGGGCCCAGCGTTGCTTTCGTTCACTGACTCGCTCATGGCGTCCCCTTCGGTATGTGCGGGGAGTGTGACGCAAACGGCCCACCGGGAGTTCCCCGATGGGCCGTTCGTCACGGAAACGTCATGTTGGCCCGACGAACGGGCACGTCAGTGTTCAGGCGTTGGCGATGGCCCGCCACACGCGCTCGGCGGTGGTTGGCATATCGATGTGGCGCACACCCAGGTGGCTCAGCGCATCGATGACCGCCGACTGCACGGCGGGCGTGGAGCCGATGGTGCCACTCTCGCCGATGCCCTTGGCTCCCAGTGGGTTCACCGGGGTGGGTGTCTCCATGTGGATGACCTCGAAGCTGGGCAGTTCGGCCGCCGAGATCATTGCGTACTCGGCGAGGTTGGAGGTGACCGGGTTGGCGTCGTCGTCGTAACGGACCTCTTCGAGCAGCGCCTGCGCAGCGCCCTGGGCGATGCCACCGTGGATCTGGCCCTCGAGCAACATCGGGTTGAGCACCCGGCCCGCATCGTCGCACGCAACGTGACGGATATGGCGCACCTGCCCGGTCTCGGTGTCGACTTCGACCACGGCAACGTGTGCGCCGAAGGGGAACGTGGCGCTCGAGGCGCTGAAGGTGGTGCGCTGCTTGAGGCCACCCTCGGCCTTCATCGCCACGGCCAGGTCGGCCCAGGTCTTGGCCATGGCCGGAGTACCGTTCACAGCGAACGAACCAGAATCCTTGTTGAACACGATGTCTGCCTCGTCGGCTTCGAGGAGCCGGGCAGCTAGCTTCGAGGCCTGCTCCACCAGTTCGACCGCTGCCTGGTTCACGGCGGCTCCGCCCTGCTGCAGCGAACGAGAGCCCATGGTGCCGCCGCCGACGGGAACCAGATCGGTGTCGCCCCAGACCAGCTCAATGCGGTCCATAGGGATACCTGTCTGCTCGGAGGTGATCATGGCGAACGCTGTGGCGTGGCCCTGACCGTGCGGTGAGGTGCCGGTGTAGACAATGGCGCGACCGTCATCGAGCACTTCGATCTTGGCGTCGTCGCCCATTGGGGGCACGCCGCCGGTGATCTCCACGTACACGCTGATGCCGATGCCCAACTGCTTGACGGCACCGCTGGCCCGGCGGGCGGCCTGATCGGCGCGCAGTGCCTTGTAGTCAGCAGCGGCGAGGGCCTTGTCGAGGGCGACCTCGAAATCGCCCACGTCGTAGGTCTGGCCGATGGCGGTGGTGTGCGGCTCGAGGAACTTGGGGATCAGGTTGACCCGGCGCACCTCGGCGGCATCCATGCCGATCTCGGCAGCGAACATGTCCATCGCCCGCTCGATTGCGGCGGTCGCCTCGGGGCGGCCAGCGCCGCGGTAGGCAACAACCGGCGTGGTGTTGGTGACCACGCTGGTGGTGCGGCACTCGATGTTGGGGATGGCGTAGACGCCGCTCGACATCGGTCGGGTCATGAACGGGGCGAGGATGGTTCCCATGTCGGCGAATCCGCCGCAGTCCTGCACGGCGTGCAACTGGTAGTGGGACACCCTGCCGTCGCGCGATCCGCCGATGGTGACGTACTGCAGTTGGGCGCGGCCGTGACCGAGCGCCACCATGCTCTCGCTGCGGGTCTCGCGCCAGCACAGCGGCCGCCCGACGCGCTTGCTGAGTTCGCCGAGCAGCAACTCCTCGCTATAGGCGCCGATCTTGGCGCCGAAGCCGCCACCCACATCCGGGGTGATGATGCGCACATCGGCCTCGGTCAGGCCGTTCTGGGCGACGACTGCACTTTTCACGCCCTGAGCGTGCTGGGTGCTGATCCACTGGTAGAGGCGTCCGTCGATCCAGGCGACCGACGAACCGCGCACCTCCATCGGGCACGGCGCCACGCGCTGGTTCAGGTAGCGGCCCTTCACGACCACCTCGCACCCGGCGAAGTAGGCGTCGCCGGTGTTGTCCGGCATGCCGAGCACGGTGGTGTCGAACACCACGTTGCTCCCGGCGCCGGGATAGATGAGGGTGGTCGAGGCCATCGCTGCCTCGACATCGACGAACGCTTCGAGCGGATCGATGTCGACGACGACTGCGCTGATGGCATCTTCGCCCTGGGCGCGGGTCTCGCTGATGATCACGGCGACGCACTCGCCGACCCAGCGCACCTTGTCGCTGGCCAGCAGGGTGCGCGCGACCATTGGGTTGAATGGCGCCGGTGACGGCGCCAGACCGAGATCGGCGGCGGTGTACACGGCGATGACGCCCGGCATGGCCTGGGCCTCGCTGGTGTCGATGGAGACGATGGTGCCGTGTGCGAAGTCGCTGCGCACGTAGGTCACGTGTGCAGCGCCCTGCAGGAGCGGCTCATCGATCATGTCGTCGACGTACGTGCCGCCGACGGTCAAGAACTTTGGATCTTCCTTGCGAAGAACACGGTTGCCGAGAATGCTGCCGCCCACGCGGGACCCCCTGAGTACACAGATGTTGAACTCCCGACATTAGCCATTGCGACGGCTCCGTGTCGCAGCCTGCGGCGAATGCCCGCGAACGGATGTCAGGGTTGGGCGGGGACAGCGCTGACCGATGTCGTGGCGGGCGCGACCGCTGCGCTGATCGGCGTGCTGTTGACGGTGCCGGCGGCCACGGCCTCGGCCTGGCGGATAGCCACGATCGTGGTCACGAGGTCATACGGCCAACCGGCTGGCAGGTTTGTCGATGCCGGGCCCACGGGCAGCACGGTGATGCGTTGCTCGCCCTTTTCGACGTAGTCGATCTCCTCGCGCGCCGCCTCTTTGATGCCTCCGGGTGTCTGCAGTCGATTGACCTCGGTCTGGAGCTGGTTGTTGGCAGCGTCGAGGGTGACGAGTTCGCCGGCGCGCGTGGCCAGCTGATCGCGTTGATGCATCCAGGACTTGATCGGCAGGACGAACAGCGCAGCCCCGATGGCGACGACGATGAGCGTTGCGAAGATCCCCAGCACGACCCGGCTGCGGCGCCGGGTTACGAGTTGTTTACCGCGGGGGATCGGGGTGGTGAGATCGCGCAGTCGACTTGTCGGGCGCGGATGGTCGTCGGGAGGTGCCAGTGGTTGGGTGAACTTCTCGATGCGCTGGCGTGGGCGCTGAGCCGGGCGCGTGTTCGGGCGTGAGGATCCGCCCCGGCTGTCGGGCCTGGGGCGCGGGATGCTGCTGGTGCGGTGTCCCTCGGTCACCTGTTCAGTTTCGCAGCTCCGCCGCGCAAAACGGTGGCACCCCGGGCGACCCCGCCGACACGCGGTGTCAGTGCAGCGGGCCGAGCGCTGCTGCGCCGCGGAAGGCCGCTGTCTCGCCGAGCTGTTCTTCGATGCGCAGCAACTGGTTGTACTTGGCCACCCGGTCGCTGCGCGCCGGTGCACCGGTCTTGATCTGGCCACAGTTGGTGGCAACGGCAAGATCGGCGATGGTGCAGTCCTCGGTCTCGCCGCTGCGGTGGCTCATGACGGCGGTGTATGCGTGACGTCTGGCGAGCTCGACCGTGTCGAGGGTCTCGGTGAGGCTGCCGATCTGGTTGACCTTCACCAGCACGCTGTTGGCCACGTGGCGATCGATGCCCATCTGCAGGCGAGCTGCGTTGGTCACGAACAGGTCGTCGCCGACCAGCTGGATACGTGAACCCAGCGCGCCCGTCAGCGATGCCCAGCCGTCCCAGTCGTCTTCGGCCATGCCGTCCTCGATGGACACGATCGGATACGTGTCCACAAGACGCACCCAGTAGGAAACGAGTTCGTCGGCCGACATGACCTTGCCCTCGCCGGTGAGGTGATAGCGACCGTCGCGGTACAGCTCGCTGACCGCGGGGTCGAGCGCGATGGCGATGTCCTGGCCGGGTGTGTATCCGGCCAGTTCGATGGCCTCGACGAGCATCTTGATGGCGTCCTCGTTGCTTGCCAGGTTGGGGGCGAACCCGCCCTCGTCACCCACGGCGGTGGCGAGGCCGCGATCGTGCAGCACCTTCTTCAGCGTGTGGTAGGTCTCGGTGCCCCACCGCAGCGCCTCGCGGAAGCTCGGCGCGCCGATGGGCATCACCATGAATTCCTGGAGATCGATGTTGTTGTCGGCGTGCACGCCACCGTTGAGCACGTTCATCATGGGTACGGGCAAGACGTGTGCGTTGGGTCCGCCGACATATCGGAACAGCGGCAGGTCCAACTCGTCGGCAGCGGCGCGGGCAACGGCCAGGCTGACCCCGAGGATGGCGTTGGCGCCAAGACGGGCCTTGTTGTCGGTGCCGTCGAGATCGATGAGCGACAGGTCGATGAGTCGCTGATCCAGTCCGTCGAGGCCGTCGAGGGCGTCGGCGATCTCGCCGTTGACGGAACTCACCGCTGCGGTCACGCCCTTACCCATGTAGCGCGTGCCACCGTCGCGTCGCTCCACGGCTTCGTGCTCGCCGGTGGACGCCCCGGAAGGCACAGCAGCGCGGCCGGTTGCGCCTGAGTCGAGCACGACTTCGACCTCGACGGTCGGGTTGCCGCGCGAATCGAGTATCTCCCGGCCGATGACAGCGATGATCTCAGACATGTGCACACGCTAGTGCGATCGCTGCTGCCGCCCCATTTCGGCCGGGTCGTAGGGACGAACGTGATTCAAGTTCAACGGGCATTCTGTCGATAGCAGACGTATGACCAAAGATGCGGGGCCATGGGTCGGTGATGGGGAGTCCCAGCCGGTAGGTCGGTTCCGGGCACGCGTCCCGCTTCCCGAGTTGATGCAGCGTCTGGCAGCGTGTGGTTCGTTGGCGCTCCTCGGGGTGGTGGCGATCGTGTTCGGGTTGCATTTTCAGCACACGTTCTCGATCTATGAACAGGGGAGGCTCCCCGATGCGGTGGCCTACCAGGCAGCTGCCGATCGGCTGCTCGTCATCGGCCAGATCGGTGTGATCGTGGCATTCGTCGCGATGGTGCTGTGGAGCGCCACAGCGGTGCTCAATGCGCGTCGTGTGTTGCGCAGCCTGCGCTCGGCATGGGTAGCGGTCGGTGGCTGGTTGCTCGTTCCGGTGGCTGCGCTCGTGGCCCACGCCTGGATCGACCGGACGCTGCAGTCGGGCATGTTCATTGCCGGGCTCACCTGCCTCATGTTCTTGTACCTGCCCCATGGCACTGTGGCTGGAGCGTCGACCGATCTTGGTGGCAGTACCTACCTGGCCAGGGTCTGGTACCTGCTGGAGGCGCTCGCGGGGATTCTGCTGTGGGCCGCCCTGGCCGGCGTGAAGCGGGGCCTCCCGGCGACCCATCCGCAGGCGGCGATGCAGGAAAAGGCGTTCCTGTGCTTCGTGGCTGGTGTGCTACTGCTCGCTGGCGCCTCAACGTTTTTCGCGACGGCGCGCAGGCTCAGCGGGCTCACCCACCACAAGTGGCAGGGTGCATCAGTGCCGCCGGTCAGCTTTGCCACGTACAGCGGGCCGATTGGTTCGGTCAACGTCGTGCGGCCCGCAGGTTTCGCAGCAAAGCCGATGTTGCCGACGGCGGGCCTGCGCATCGGCGCGTGGGCAGCATTGACCACGGTGAACCTCGCTGCGATCACGGCGACGTTCGTGGATCGCCGCCACGCGATCCTGACCGAGGTGCGGTACGGCTCCGGTCCAGCGCATGTCCTGCTCACGTCGTCGGCCAACACGCTGCGCATCATCATGCTGGCGGGAGTCGCCGCTCACGTGCTGTATGTCCTCTGGGCGCTCGTCGCTGCGGTGAATGCTCGGCGCCGCACCCTGCTGGCTCCGGCCGCATGGGTGATCGCGGCCACGTTCTTGTCGGGTACCACGCTGTTTGCATTCAGCGATCGCGCCAATGAGGCCGTGGGCGTGACCGGGGTGATGGTGGCCGGTGCAGCGACCTTCGTGGGCTTCGTCATCGGCCAACTCCTGCTCGGCCGATCCGTGGTGGCGCTGGGCGGTCGCGGTCGAATCTTTCTGGTCTGGCTGCTGTTCGAGTTCGGCGTGGGTGCGTGCACGGCCTACATCGCCCGGCTGGCGCACGATGATGTGAAGATCCTGTCCGTTGGGGCGTTGCTGGTCGGGTGTTCCATCCTGAGCAGTGTGTGCGCCTGGATCGCGATGACCCGACTCGATGCCATGTGCCGGGCCACGTCGACCGCGACCACCCAGCCGCACTACTGGTTGAGGCCGCGGGCCTTGACTTCGTCCCACAGCTGATCGAGAACGGCCAGGTCGCTGGCGGCCAACACGATGCCACGCTCGGCGGCGAGTTGTTCGACGCCCTCGAAGCGCGTGCGGAACTTGCCAACGGCGTTTCGCAACGCCACCTCGGGGTCTACTCGCAGGTGTCGGGCCACGTTGACGACAGCAAAGAGCAGGTCGCCGATCTCCTCCGCTGTTGCGGCCTGATCGCCGCTGGCGTGGGCATGCAGTACTTCGGCGGTCTCCTCGGCGATCTTGGGCAGCGCCCCGTGCACATCCGGCCAGTCGAACCCGACGCCCGACGCCTTCTTTTGCGCCTTGTAGGCATACGACAACGAGGGGAGCGAGTTGGGAATGCCGTCGAAGATGCTGGTGCGTCCCTTCTCGGCGTGCTTGATGGCTTCCCAATTGGACAACACCTGATCGGTGGACTCGGCCCGCACGTCACCGAAGACATGCGGGTGGCGCCGGATGAGCTTGTCGTGGATGCCCTGGGTGACGTCGGCGATGGTGAAGCGACCCTGCTGCTCGGCGATGGTGGCGTGGAACTCGATCTGGTACAACAGGTCGCCGAGCTCTTCGATCAGCGCCTCATCGGTACCCGGATCGTCGGGGTCGAGCTCCTGGAGGGCATCGACCACCTCGTAGGTCTCTTCCAACAGGTGAGGGATCAGGCTGGCGTGTGTCTGCTCGATATCCCATGGGCACTGCTCGCGCAGGGTGCGGGTGAGCGCATGGAAGCGGGCGTAGTGCTGTGCGACGGCGACGTTGAGGCGTGGCACGTAGATGCTCGTGAGGTGGTCGGCATCCACGACGTGGTCCATCTCTGCCCAGGTGGTGTGGGTGATCAGTTCGTCGGGAGTGCCGAGGCGTTGCAGCACGGTGACGGCAACGGTGTCGTTGGTCGTTCCTGCGGAATCAGCGGCGTCGTCGATGGCCAGCTTGATATCGCTGAGTACCCAGTTGGCGTGGCAGTGCGCGATCAACAGTGGACCGGTGACCCCCGCCGCAGCGGTGGCGAAGTCGTGTCCGTCGATGAGCTGTAGGGCCGACTCGACGGGGTCGATGCCCAGCGCGCTGTAGGCCAGGTCGAGAAAGGAGATGGCCGGCAGCAGGATGCAGTGCACCCGAGGGTCATCGCGGAGTTGGCGGACACTGCGTTCGAGCACCAGCGGCGAACCCGGCACGGCGTAGAGCACCTCGCCGTGCTCGGTCGCTGCGCCAACCAGTGCCTCGGTGATCTGCAGATAGACCGAGTCGAAGGTGTCGGCGGATTCATAGAGATGGTCGAAGGTGACCGCATCTGGCACCAACCCAGCCGACGGGTGGATGGCTGTGCGCAGGAAGCGGTGCCGGGCCTGGGCAATGGCCGCCCGGGTCTGCTCGGTGACGAACTCGGGTCCGCCTGGTCCCAGACCAACCACGACCACCGTGGGCCGGACCGTCATCAGCGCGTTGCGGCGACTTGGCCGGTGACTGCATCCCACATGCCATAGCGGCTGTCGATGGTGATCTTGGACGCCCGGGCAGCCTTTTCGAGGGCTGCCTGCGCATCGGTGCCGAAGGCCTTGGTGAAGGCTGGCTGCAGGGTCTGCGAGTCGAGCACGAACGACTTCAGCCCGGGCGACAGCGTGGCCCACACGGCGGCGGCTTTGCCGGCGAGGATCGCGTCCTCGGCGACTTTGCGATCGGCCGCCGACACGGTGACACCCTTGGAGGCGAGGGCGCTGGTCATGACCGCGTTGCTCACCCATTGGCCGAGGATGCTCCGGGCGGTGGTCCCGGGCATACCGGTTGCGTCGACGGCGGGGATTTGGAAGGTCTCGGGGGTCTGGGCCACACCGGCCAGAATGGCCTCGTACTGCTTCACCGGCAGGGCGTAGCCATTGACCACGGCAGCGTTGCTGTTGCTCGAGAACGTGTTGCAACCCGAGGTGAGGGTGGCGGCGAGGGTCAGTGCGGCAAGAGTGACGGAGAGTCGACGAATCACGACGACGACCCTACCCGCTCGTCGCCGGTGGAATCAGCTCGCGCAGGAAGGTCACCAGGAACGTGGCCGGATCGACGCCTCGTTTGATGGGCACCACGATCTGTTTCAGGTCCTCTTTGATCAAGGCCTCGCGTGACAGACGGCGCAGGCGCATCGCCTCGCTGGTCTTCAGCTCGATGGGTCCGAGGCGGGCCTGATTCGAGCTGATGGTGATATCACGCAGGCCCAGTCGATGGCAGTCGGCGCGCAGGCGGCTGATCATCAACAGCGCTTCGGCCGGCGCAGGGACGGGCCCGTAGCGGTCCTCCCACTCTGTTCGGATGTCCTCGACATCGGCATCGGTGGTGACTGCGGCAAGTCGGCGGTACGCCTCGAGGCGCAGCTCCTCTTTCGGTACGTACTCGGTGGGCAGGTGTGCGTTGGTCGGCACGTCGAGCTTTACCTCCGAGGGTTCCTTTTGCTCTTCGCCCTTCATCTCGCTGACGGCCTCTGTGACCATCTGGCAGTAGAGGTCGTAACCGACTGCGGCGATGTGCCCGCTCTGGGCCTGACCGAGCAGGTTGCCTGCGCCGCGGATCTCCAGGTCACGCATGGCGATCTTGAAGCCGCTCCCAAGGTCGGTGGCCTCGCCGATGGTCTTGAGGCGTTCATACGCCTCCTCGGTGAGGGTCTTGTCGCGTGGGTAGAACAGGTAGGCATAGGCCCGCGAGCCGCTGCGCCCGACGCGACCACGCAGCTGGTGCATCTGGCCCAGGCCGAGCAGATCGGCGCGCTCGACCACCAGCGTGTTGACCGTCGGCATGTCGATGCCGCTCTCGATGATGGTGGTGCACACGAGCACGTCGAAGCGGCCCTCCCAGAAATCGAGCACCACCTGTTCGAGCGTGCCCTCGTCCATCTGGCCGTGGGCAACGGCGACGCGAGCCTCGGGCACCAGCTCGCGCAACCGCTGGGCGCAGGCGTCGATGCTCTGCACGCGGTTGTGTACCCAAAAGACCTGGCCCTCGCGCAGGAGTTCGCGGCGCAGGGCCTCGACAGCGACCCGCTCGTCGTACTCGCCGACAAAGGTGAGAATGGGCTGTCGGTCGGCCGGGGGTGTCTGCAACAACGACAGGTCGCGGATGCCCACCAGGCTCATCTCGAGCGTGCGCGGGATCGGCGTGGCGGTCAAGGTCAGGACATCGACGTTGACCTTGAGCTTCTTCATGGTTTCCTTGTGCTGCACCCCGAAGCGCTGCTCCTCGTCCACCACCAACAGGCCCAGGTCCTTGAACTTCACGCTTTCCTGCAGCAGCCGGTGCGTGCCGATGACGCAGTCGACCTCGCCGCTGGCAAGGCCGTCGATGACCTTCTTGGCCTGGGCGTTGGTGAGAAAGCGGCTCAGTACCTCGACGCGCACCGGGTAGCCGGCGAACCGGTCGGCGAAGGTGTTGCCGTGCTGGGTGGCCAGCAGGGTGGTTGGCGCCATCACGGCCACCTGCTTGCCGTCCTGGATGGCTTTGAACGCGGCGCGGACCGCGACCTCGGTCTTGCCGAAGCCGACGTCGCCGCACACCAGGCGGTCCATCGGGAACGCCCGCTCCATGTCGGCCTTGGTCTCCTCGATCGCCTGACGTTGATCGGGTGTCTCCACGAAGGGGAACGCATCTTCCATCTCGTGTTGCCACGGCGTGTCCTGGCCGAACGCGTAGCCGGCGGCGTTGACGCGCTTCTGGTAGAGCACCACCAATTCCTGGGCGATCTCGCGGACGGCTGACTTGACCTTCGACTTCGCCTTGGCGAAGTCGGCGCCACCGAGGCGATGCAGCACCGGTGCCTCGCCGCCCACGTATTGGCGGATGGCGTCGATCTGATCGCTGGGTATGTAGAGCTTGTCGCCGCCCTTGTAGGCCAAGAGTAGGTAGTCGCGCTCGACGCCGCCGATGCTGCGCGTGACCATGCCCTCGTACTGGCCGACGCCGTGCTGGTAGTGCACCACGTAGTTGCCTGGCTTGAGATCCTCGAAGAAGCCAGCGCTCTCGCGCTTTCGCGGCCGGGGCTGGCGGTGCGTTCGGCGGCGGCCGGTGAGGTCGCCCTCTGCCACGATGGCCACCTTGGCGGACGGGATGGTGAAGCCGCGGTGCAGCGGGGCAACGACCACCTTGCCGCCAGGCCGACCGAGATCGGCGCCCGGTTCGGTGACCACGAAGTCGAGACCGCGCTCACGGAGCAACTGGGCCAGCCGTTTCGCCGAACCCTCACCGTCGGCTGCGACGACGACGCGCCATTTGTCGGCGAGTAGCTCGGTGAGCCGATTCGTGAGGCCCTCGCCGTCGCCGACCACCGGCCCCCATCCGCTGGCATTGACCATCGGCGAATCAGGGTGCTCGGGCGTGACGGTGAGCATCCAGGCACTGACAGTCGAACCGAGCAGCAGGTCTGGATCGGCGTGTAGCCGGGGAAAGGCAACATCGGGGTCGCGGCCCCAGGTGCTGGCGAGGGCCCGGGCGAGGTCGTCTTCTTCGGCCAGCAGTTCCTGCGCACGATCGCGCATGCGGCGCGGTTCGACCAGCACGACCTTGCCGGTTGTGGGGAGCACGTCGGTGAGCAACTGATCGGAGTCGGTGAGCCATGGCAGCCAGCTCTCCATGCCGTCGAACTGGGTGCCTTCGGCCAGACGCTCCCACTGCTCGCGGCCCCACGGCTCGGTGCCGACCAGTGCTGCGGCGCGGGCGCGCACGGCCTCACTGGGTACCAGTTCGCGGGCGGGGAAGATGAGCGCCTCGGTGAGGTCTCCCGTACTGCGTTGATCGTTGACGCTGATCGATGTCAGCCGGTCGACCTCGTCGCCCCATAGGTCGATACGGATCGGAACCTCGGCCGTGGAGGGGAACACGTCGATGATTGCGCCGCGTCGGGCGACCTCGCCGCGGTGCTCGACGATTTCCTCGCGTCGGTAGCCGCCGGCGATCAGCGTCTGCAGTAGCTCGTCGGGGTCGATGATTGCCCCGGGATGCACAACCACCGGTTCGACCCCGACAGCGCCAGGGCCAAGGCGCTGCAGCAGCGACCTGACGCTGGCCACGATGATGGCCGGGCAGCGCTCGACATCGCGCAATCGCCAGAGCACCTCGAGGCGGCGTCCCATGGTCTCCACGCTGGGGCTGACCCGCTCGAACGGCAGGGTCTCCCAGGCGGGGAACAGCATGACCTCGCCATCAGCCATGAACTGCTGCAGGTCATCGAACAGTTGTCCGGCAGCGGTGCCGGTGGGGCAGGCGATGACCAGTGGTCGGCGCGCGCTGAGGTGGGCCAGTGCGGCGATCGCAATGGGCCGAGCTCCCTCGGGCACCGCGATGATCGCGTTGGGCTTGCCGAGCGCCTGGGTGAGCGCCGGTTCGTCACGAAGAAATGGAGGGAGTGACGCAAGATTCATGGACCGCATTGAGGGTATCGGCAAGCCCGCGATCCGCGTTTCAGGAAGCGGGCACCCGCTGGTAGGTGTTCATGAACTCGTCCTGTAGCACGGTTGCCACACCGGCGGTGCTGAACACATCGAGGTCCTCGGTGAGCGTGCGCACGCGGAACGTCCAACCGGCTGGCGGGTTGATGCGGGTGCCGTGGCGGGGCAGGTCGTCGATGCTCTGGGCCGGGTCGACGGCACGTGAGTAGGCCTGCATCACATAGATGATGTTGTCGGGGGTCACCAGTTCGTAGACCTCCGAGCCCTGCCTCCAGCCGAACACGGTCTCGCGCAGGATGGAGCGGTCGGTGTACGGCGTGGGGTCCGGGGGAGTGGAGCCGAAATCGATGACCGCAGCGCGGAACATGCCGAGTTCGCCGAAGGTGGTCTCGGGTGCCTGCTGGCGGATGTTCGAGGTGATGAAGTCGAGCACCCAGTAACGCGGTCCGTTCAACAGTGCCAACAGTGCGCCGCGCTCCTGCGCGATCGCAGTGGCGTCGAGAGCGTCCCATGCCGCTTGCGGGCAATCGTTCATGCCCAGCGTGTTCCACACCTCGGCGGTGAACGTGCCGTTGTCGGCGCTCAGCAGCAGCACCTCGCCGTAACGCACATCGCGCAGCCCGTCCTTGACAGGGGCGTCGACGAGCGAGTTCGCATTCGAAGTATCAGGTGTCGTGGTCTGCGCCATGGTGGGCCCCTCAGGTATTGTCAGCATGTTTGACAATAGTGGCGGGCGTCTTGCCCGTCAAAGCCGACGTGGTGAATCGACGGCCGCCGGTCAGGCGTCGTGCAACGGCTTGGCGAGGCGCAACGTGGCCAGCGTGGACGGCTCTGACAGACCGGCAAGAGCGATCTCGAAGTCGGGGAGTTCGTACACCTCGCCGTCGTCGGTGATCATGATGAAGCGATCGAACCTGGCCAGGAACGTGCGGTCGTGACTGACCGCGATGACCGTGCCCTCGAACCCATCGAGGGCACGCTCGAGCGCCTCTGACGATTCGATGTCGAGGTTGTCGGTGGGTTCGTCGAGCAGCAACACGTTGTGTCCGGCCAGCTCGAGACCGAGGATCTCGAGCCGGGCCTTCTGGCCGCCCGACAGAGTTTGGAACTCCTGGCGGGCGTTGTTGACCAGGCCGTAGCGAGCCAGCGCGGCCATCGACTTCTGTTCGTCGGTCAGACGGTCGCGGACGATGTCGATGCAGTCGCGGCCGCGGAACTCGGGCCGGTCGTTGATCTGGTTGAACATGCCCACCGACGTGCGCGGCCCGAACGTGATGGTTCCGCTGAGTTCGGTGGTGATGCCGTTCAGCGCGTTGAGGAGGTGGGTCTTGCCCGTGCCGTTGGGCCCGATGAGCCCGACGCGTTCGCCGAAGTGGACCTCGTCGTTGAAGGGCAAGAAGAGGTCCTTCACGAACACGTCCTCGAACTTCACGACGCGGCGGGCCGAATCGGCGCCACGGAACTGCACGTAGATCTGCTGGTCGGGCACCGGTGGCGGGGGAGGACCGGCCTTGACGAACTTCTCCCAGCGCGTCTCGGCGCCGTTGGCCTTGGTGGCGTTCTTGAAGTTCTGCGCAGCTCGCTGCTTCATGATCTTCATGTGGTGGAACAGGCGGCGTTCCTCGTCGTTCCAACGCTTCAGGTCGTCGCCCAGCAGTTCCTGTCGCTTCTGCCGGGCGTCGGGGAAGGTGGCGTACGAGCCACCGTGCACCCAGCAACCCGAACCCTCGACAGCGATGATCTTGGTGGCGACGCGCTCGAGCAGCGTTCGGTCGTGACTGACCATCAGGATCGTGGAGCGGCACTCGCGGATCTGATCCTCGAGCCAGGCGCGTGTGGGGATGTCGAGATAGTTGTCGGGTTCGTCGAGGAACAACACGTCGGCGCCCGAGTTCAGCAGCAGGTCGAGCACCAGGCGCTTGCGCTCGCCGCCCGAGAGCTGCCCGACGAGGCGAGTGGTGAAATCGACAATGGGTGTCTTGACGCTGCGCTGCGCCGCGGCCGCCCACTGGTTCTCCAGTTCGTAGCCACCGAGGTCGCCCCAGTCCGACAGGGCCTCGGCGTAGCCCATGCCGTCGTCGGTGCCAGCGACCAGTGCCCGCTCGGCGGCCGCTAACCGCCGGCCTGCGTTGCGTAACGCCGTGGGAGCCACCTCGATCAACATGTCGCGCAGCGAGGCCTCTGGCAGCGCCATGCCCACGTCCTGGGTCATCTGTAGGAACGTGCCACCGACCGTGAAGTCGCCGCCATCGGAGTCGATCTGGCCGGTGAGGATGCGCAAGATGGTGCTCTTACCCACGCCGTTGGGGCCAACGAGCGCCGCGTGCTCGCCCGGCGAGACGCCAAAGCTGACATCGAAGAACAGCTGGTCGGCACCCGGGGGTGCGTACTCCAATTCAGACACCACGATGCTGCTCATGAGGCTCCGAGTCTCGCTGCGTCACAGCGGACTTCCTCACCCGTCGGAACAATGACCTGTGCTTGACGTGGCTGAGCTGCGCCGTCACAATCGGTGTGCTTGTCAGCCATCATCGAACGTCCCAACCAGAAACGGCGATCCATCGGTCGACCGTTCCAGTTGGTGTGGTGGTCGGTGGTGGTGTCGAGCACAGGCGACGGCATGTTCGTCACGGCGTTCCCGCTGCTTGCGGCCACCTTGACCGGTGACCCGTTCCTGATCGCCGGTGTCACCATCGCATCCCGGCTCCCGTGGTTGATGTTCTCGATGCTCACCGGAGCGATGGCCGACCGGATGGATCGCCGGCGGCTGATGGTCGGTGCAGATCTCGCCCGTTTCGTGATCGTTGCGGCCTTGGGCGTGGCCATAGCAATGGACGTCGAGCACATCTGGATGCTCTATTCCTGCGCCTTTGCGCTGGGTACGCTGGAGACGCTGCACACCAACGCTGCGCAGGCGTTGCTCGTGTCAATCGTGGAAAAGCGCGACCTCATGGAGGCCAATGCCCGCTTTGGCAGTGCCCAGGTGGCGGCGGTGCAGTTCGCCGGGCCACCATTGGGCGCCAGCCTGTTCAGCGTCGCTGCGTCCATTCCCTTCCTCGCCGATGCAGCATCGTTCGCCGGGTCTGCTGCGCTGATTGCCGCGCTTGCTGATGACCACGGCGTGGAGGCGCCGACCACACGGCTCCGCGACGATGTACGCGAAGGCTTTCTCTTCGTGTTGGGTCACCCGGCGCTCCGCCGGCTCGCAGCGATTCTCGCAGTGATCAACTTCTTCTACTTCTCGTCGATCGCGCTGCTGGTGCTGTACACCGACCAGATCCTGCACAGCGGCAAGATCACCTATACCGCCCTGTTCATCGGCGCAGCCACCGGTACGGTCGCCAGCCGCTGGTTCGTCAGCCGGCTGACCGAGCGGTTCGGCGTCGTACGCACGATTGCCGTGTCGTTCTGGATGTGGGCAACGGCAATGGTCGGTCTGGCGATCACATCGTCACCCGTGGTCGCGGTCGCCATGTTCGGGGTGCTGGGGGTGGGGACAGGATTTTGGCTGGTGCTCAACACCACGGTCCGTCAGGAGCTGACCCCGGGTCGGCTGTTGGGCAGGATGAACGCCGCATACCGCACCATTTCCTGGGGTGTCGTCCCGTTCGGCGCCGGCTTCGGTGGACTCTTCGCTCGGGCATTCGGTCTGCGTGCACCGTTCATCGTTGCGGGTGTGGCCCTGGCCCTCGTTGCCGCACTCGCCATGCCGCTACTCAAGCCGATCGCAGCGGCGGTGGATCCATCGTCCCGATGACGACATCGATCAGGCCGCCGATGGTGTCGATCTCGTGGTCGATGCGATCGGTGTCGGCGGCCGCATGGCCGTGCGGGTTGTACCAGCAGGTGGCGATGCCGTAGTTCGTCCCGCCACGGATGTCGGAGGTGAGGCTGTCGCCGACCATCAGCGCCGATGACCGCGCCGGCGCGCCGAGCTGATCGAAGGCGATGTCGAAGATGGCGGTCGAGGGCTTCGAGACCCCGACCTCGGATGAGATGATCACGGCGTCGAAATAGCCGGCAAGTCCCAACCGCGCGACCCTGGCCCGCTGCACGTCGCCGAGGCCGTTGGTCACCAACGCCATCTGGATGCGTCCGCCAAGCGCATCGAGCACCGCGATCACCCCCGGATACAGCTCTCCGTTCTGGCCGAGTCCGATGACGAAGGCGCCGGCCAGTGCCAGTGGGTCGACGTGCAGCCCGGTGGTCGCGACCAGCCGCTCGAAACGTGCGGTCCGCACGAAGTCGGGTGTGACCTCATCGCGTTCGACCGCCAACCACAGCGCACGGTTGATCTGAATGTAGGCGGGGAGATAGCGACTCGGGTCAGACACGCCGTTCGTGCCGAGGGCGTGCTCGAACGCCAGGACCTCGGACGCATCGGAGTCGAGCAACGTGTGGTCGAGATCCAGCAACAGGGTCGTGTACCTCGCATGCTTCACCCCAACAGTGTGCTGTTTCCGTACGCCGTTCCACGTCATCACCGGTGTGCATGCGCCCGGATCCAGATACCGTCGCCTTGCGTCAGTTGGACGCCCACCCAACGAGTCAGTCCCATGTCCGCACACACCACGCTGCACGCCCAATCGCTCTCGCTGTCGATGGGTCGAGCAACCATCCTCGACGAAGTTGATCTCACGGTGGCACCCGGTTGGTGCGTGGGTCTGGTCGGGCCCAATGGTGTCGGCAAGTCCACGTTGCTGCGTGTGCTCAGTCGCGACCTGGTCCCCGAAGGCGGTTCGGTCACCACGTCGCCGCCCAACGCGGTGGTGGGTCATCTCCCCCAGGAACCCGAGCGGCGCGATGGCGAGACCGTTGTCGAGTTCCTTGCCCGTCGTACCGGGGTGTCGGCTGCCAACACCGAACTGGACTCGGCAACCGCTGATCTGGCGGCGGGGGTCGTCGCTGCCGACGATCGCTACTCCGATGCACTCGATGCTTGGCTGGCGCTCGGCGCCGCCGATTTCGATGCGCGCATCGGTGAGGTGTGGGCCGAACTCGGGCTCACCGAGCGGCTGTTGTCGCAGCCGATGACAGCGCTGTCGGGTGGCGAGGCCGCCCGGGCGGGCCTGGCGGCGCTGCTTCTGGCCCGGTTCGATGTGTTCTTGTTGGACGAGCCCACCAACGATCTCGACCTAGATGGCCTTGCCCGGCTCGAAGCGTGGGTGACATCCCGCCAGGCGGGTGTGGTGGTGATCAGTCACGACCGCGAGTTCCTGCGCCGCACCGTGACCCACGTGGCCGAACTCGATCAGTTCACGCATCGACTTTCGCTCTACGCCGGCGGCTGGGATGCGTTCTTGACCGAGCGCGACCTGGCTGCACAGCATGCCCGCGAGCGATTCGAGGAGTACGCCGACAAAAAGGCCGTGTTGCAGGGTCGCGCCCAACGAGAACGCGAATGGGCCACACAGGGCCTGAGCAAGGCCAACAAGCAGCCCTCGGACGGCGACAAGCACGTCAAGAACTTCAAGGTCAACCAGACCGAGCAGTTGGCCGGCAAGGCAGCACGTACCGAAAGGGCGATGGAGCGCCTCGAGGTCATCGACGAACCGCGTGAGGCATGGCAGCTTCGGCTCAGCTTCGGAGAGGCCCCTCGCAGCGGTGCGGTGGTGGCGCGCCTCGCCGGGGCCACGGCGCAACGCGGCACCTTCACGCTGGGTCCGATTGATCTGGCGATTGCCGCAGGCGAGCGCATTGCCATCGTCGGTCGCAATGGCAGCGGCAAGACCACGCTGTTACAGATGCTCCTGGGTCGTCTTGCTGCATCGTCGGGCGAGGCATACCTCGGGCCGAGCGTGGTGGTGGGCGAGCTCGAACAGGGCCGCCTTCAGTTGTCCGACACCGAGACGTTGCTCGAGGCCTTCATGCACGCCACGGCAATGACAGTGCCCGAGGCGCGCACGCTGCTGGCCAAGTTCGGCATCGGTGCCACCGAGGTGAACCGGTCGACGGCATCGCTGTCACCGGGCGAGCGCACGCGTGCCGTGCTGGCGTTGTTGATGGCCAGGGGCACCAACTGTCTGGTGCTCGACGAACCGACGAACCACCTGGATCTGGCGGCCATCGAGCAGTTGGAGATCGCTCTCGATTCGTTCACCGGCACGGTGCTGCTGGTGACCCACGACCGCACCCTGCTCTCCAGCGTGCGCCTCACCCGCACCATCGAGGTTGCCGCTGGACGGGTGATTGCCGACCGTGTGGGTGCCTAGCGCGAGTTGAACTGGCGCATCGCAGCGTCGGGGCCCTCGCCCACGATCACCTCTACGGCATCGGCCGCGATCTGCACGGCGACATCGAGTTCTTCGCGCTCGGCCTTGCCGAGGCGGGACAACACATGCTGCGCACCGTGCTCTTTCGATGCCGGCTTGCCGATACCAATGCGCACGCGCAGGTAGTCCTGCGTCTTGAGGTGCTGGGTGATGCTGCGCAGACCGTTGTTGCCGGCCAGGCCACCACCCACCTTCACCCGCACTTGGGCGGGCGGCAGGTCGAGTTCGTCGTGGACCACGATGATCTGCGCCGGGTCCGCGACGCCGTAGCGCCTGGTGAGAGCGCCCACCGATTGGCCGGACAGGTTCATGTAGGTGAGTGGAAAGGCGAGCACACAGCGGTGTTTGGCGATGGTGACCTCGGCGATCATCGCCTTGTCGCGGCCTGCCTTCAGCGCGACGTCACACCGCTTGGCGAGCAGTGCGATCACTTCTTCACCCACGTTGTGGCGCGTGCGCGCGTATTCCTTGCCCGGGTTGCCCAGACCGATGATCAAGAAGTCGAACGGTGTGCCGCGCCGTTCTGATCGCGCATCGCGACCGAACAGTGCCACGGCAGGCGATTACTCGGCTGCGGGAGAGGCGGCCGGCGTGGCTGCGCCCGGGGCCTCGGCCTGGCTGCCATGAATGGCAGTGACGATGGCCATCTCGGGGTCGCCCAATGCGGTGACGCCCTTGGGCATGACCAGCGATGAGAGGCGGATGACGTCGCCGGGCTGCATGTTGCTGACATCGACGATGAACTCGTTGGGCATGTTGCCCGGGGTGCACTCGACATCGATGGTGTCCACCGAGGGGTCCACGAGGCCACCCTCGTTCAGGACGGCCTTGGCCTCGCCGGTGATGTGCAGGGGCACCGACACCGTGAGCATCTCGCTCATGTTGACCTGCAGGAAGTCGACATGGCTGACGTTGCGCTTCACCGGGTGACGCTGCACGTCTTTGATCACGGCCGGGTACACCTTGCCATCGACCTCGAGCTGCAGCACGGTGTTGAAGCCGGCCGGGCCGCTGAGGGCGACGCGCAGGTCGCGCCGGGCGACGGCAACGCTGACCGGAGTCATGCCCTGGCCGTACAGCACGCCGGGGATCTGATCAGTGGCGCGCAAGCGGCGCGATGCGGGCGAGCCGATTTCGCGGCCGGTGGAAGCAACAAGGGTGGTCTGCGACATGGTGAGTTCCTCCGCCCGGGGGCGATGAGAGGTGATGCTGTTCTATTACAGAACGGAAAACGATGCTACCGGCGGAGACGGCCTGTTTGCCACCCTCGGATCGGCTTTGCTTGTGCGGGTCGGGATGACCTGGCCGTGACCTAGGCCTGGTTCTCGCCGTTGAAGATCTCGCTGACGCTGGTGTCGTCGAACACCGCCGACAATGCCTCGCCGATGATCGGGGCGATGGACAGCACTTCGAGCTGCGGGAGTTGCTCGATCGTGGGCATCGGCAAGGTGTTGGTCAACACGATGCGCTTGAACGGGGAATTGCGCAGGCGCTCGATGGCCGGACCGGACAACACGCCGTGGGTGGCCATCGCCCACACCTCGGACGCCCCGCGTGACAGCAGCAGCTCGGCGGCCGACACCACGGTGCCGCCGGTGTCGATCATGTCGTCGGTGATGATGCAGACTCGGCCATCGACCTCGCCGATGACCTCCTTGGCCTCGGCAACGTTCATGGTGCCCTTCGGGCGACGCTTGTTGATGAAGGCGACGTCGGCGTCCATGTCGGTGAGGTGCTGGGCGAAACGTTCGGCCACCTTCACCCGGCCTGCATCTGGCGAGACGATGACCATGCCGTTCTGTGCGTGGGTACGGACGTACTTCTCGAGCACCGGCATGGCGGTGAGGTGGTCGACCGGGCCGTCGAAGAAGCCCTGGATCTGGCCGCTGTGCAGATCGATGGAGACCATGCGCTTGGCGCCGGCGGCGCGGAAGAGATCGGCGATGAGCCGGGCAGTGATGGGCTCGCGGCCTTCTGCCTTGCGGTCCTGACGGGCGTAGCCGTAGAACGGGCACACGGCGGTGATGCGTTTGGCCGACGCCCGGTTGGCGGCGTCGATCATGATCAGCTGCTCCATGATGGAGTCGTTGATGCTGCGGCCGTTGCACCCGAAGTGGGTCTGCATGATGAACACGTCCGAGCCGCGGACGCTGTCGGCAAAGCGCGGGCGGATCTCACCGTTGGCGAACTCGACCACGTTGGCGTCGCCCAGCGGGATGCCGAGGTGGGCGGCAACTTCTTGCGCCAGGGCCGGGTGTGTACGGCCGGTGAACAACGAGAGGCGCTTGGTGGTGACCTTCTCCATGTCCTGTGCCAGCGACGGATGCGAACGACCCGTGTACACCGACAAACGCTGGGTGGTGACCTTCTCCATTACGTCCTTACCGGCCTTTCGGTGTCATTCGACGGGTGCAGTGTAGAAGGCGCCGGTGCTCTGACCTGCAGCCACAGCGCTTCCGGTCGGTAAATGCGCGTATGGACCAACATGTGCCCCGGCGCCGACAACGGCGTCGCGTCCCACAGAGTTCTCAACGGTGCAGTCCTGGTTGATCACGCAGCCGACGAGACGCGTGTCGGGGCCGATCTCGCAGCCGTCGCCCACAACTGTTTTGCCCTGCAGGATCGTGCCGGGATACAGCGTGACATCGCGGCCGAGTTGCACGGTCACATCGATGAACGTCTGGCGGGGATCGAGCATGGTGACCCCGTTCAGCAGCCAGCGCCGGTTGGTGCGGGCGCGTAGCTCGCGCTCGGCCAATGCCAGCTGCCACCGGTCGTTCACCCCGGCCGTCTCGCCGGGCGGTGCCAGGACGGCGCCGACGCGGTGGCCCATGCCGGCGAGCGCGCCGATGACATCGGTGAGGTAGTACTCGCCCTGGGAGTTGTCGGGCGACAGGTGGCGTAGCGCCGGCCCGAGCAGGTCGCGGCGGAACGCATAGATGCTCGTGTTCACCTCGTTGGTGGCCAGTTCGTCGGCCGAGGCATCGCGCTGTTCGACGATACGCAGCACGCGACCGTCGCCCGATTTCGATGGCGCGCGGATGACGCGGCCGTATCCGCTCGGGTCGTCCATCTGCGATGTCAGCAATGTCGCCGCGTAGCCGTTGGCCACATGGGTGGCAACGAGGTTGTCGATGGTGTCGGGCTGCAGCAGGGGCGTATCGCCGGGCAGCACGATGACGGTGGAATCGTCGTCGAGGTCGTCACCCGGGAAGATGGACAGGCCAACCAGGGCTGCATCACCGGTACCGCGCTGTACCTGCTGCTCGACGAAGGTCACGTTGGCCCATGTGGGGGCTTCCTCGCGCACCGTCTTGGTGACCCGATCGGCGCCATGGCCGACCACGACCACCGTGCGGTCGACCTTGAGCGATTCGAGCGAGTGGATGACATGCATGACCATGCCCCGTCCGCAGATGAGGTGTAGCGGTTTCGGTCGCGTGGAACGCATCCGTGTGCCTTCGCCGGCGGCGAGCACGATTGCAGAAACGGACATGACCATGTTCTAGCGCATGCATGCTCGCGCGCGTCCAACGACTGTTGGCATCCCCACAGCGTTTGAACGAGCGAACAGGGCGAGCATCGACGAATTCGCTCGGCCAGACCGCGAGGATCGGGCGTTGGGCGGGGTACCTCGTGCGCCCATGGCCGATCCGTCAGAGCTCCGGGGAGAGGACTCGAACCCCTATACACGGGATCAAAACCCGTTGTCCTACCATTGAACGACCCCGGAAAGGGTTCGCCATACGGTATCGGGCGAGTCCCGCCCGTAGCGACGATATTCGCTCGTGCGTCAGGAAAAACACCCCATATCCGGTTGGGTTCGCGGGTCGGAGTTGGTCACGGTCATCTCTGCCGCTAGCGTTTCCAAGCCATGGGTTCGTTGATCAAGAAGCGCCGTAAGCGCATGCGTAAGAAGAAGCACAAGAAGATGCTGCGGCGTACTCGTCACCAGCGTCGTAAATAGCTCTCACGCAACCTGTCCGCGGATGGCCCTGGTCGTCCACGTTCGTTCGGCCGCTCACCTGTGTGGGCGGCCGTTTTGCGTTCCGGCAGGTGCTGGACCGGCTCAGCGAGCGCTGGCGGTGAACACGATCCTGGCATCGGGCAGCGCATCGACGAGCTCGCGTTGGTGCCCGACCACGAACCATGTGGCCCCACTGCCCGCAAGAGTCGGTGCACGGCCCACCGCTTCGTGGATGCGGTCACGCCAGCGGCGCAGGCGGGGTTCCACCACCAACGCAGCCGGTTCGAGATCGTTGGGGCCATCGGCGACCGGTCCGCCGAGGTCGTCCCATGCCCGGTACACCGCCGGTGTCGAGCACGACAACGGCGCAATGATCAGGGTGAAGTCGCGCTCGATCGGCGCCAGCGGATCGATGATCTCGCCGATGCCTGTGACGCGGGCATGTCCGCCGACCATGCAGAACGGTACGTCGGCGCCCAGTCGCGAGGCACCAACCAGATCCGTGTAACCCGCCCAGCGCAACACCGCTGCGGCATCGGCCGACCCGCCGCCCAGACCGCCACCGTGGGGGATGTGCTTGTCCACGTGAATGCCGGCGTTGCGCTGGCAGAGGCGTAGCGCCCTGGCCACCAGGTTGGTGGCATCCACCGGCATGCCGTCGCTGAACGGTCCGCTGGCCGACAGGCCGACGCCGGCTGGATCGATGCGGAGTTGATCGGCCAGGTCGAGCGTGACCATCTCGGCATCAATGAGGTGATACCCGTCGGATCGCACCCCGGTGATCCGCAGCGTGAGGGTGAGCTTGGCGTTGGCCGGCACGGTGGCAATCACGATGTCGCCCCCAACACCCGGGCGAGGCGCCCCCAGGCGTGCACGTCGAGTTCCTCTGCCCGGGCGGTCGGCGCAATGCCGGCCCGCTCGAACTGCTCGATGGCGACCATGCCGGCCAACGCGCCGCGCAGCATCTTGCGACGGTGGGCGAATCCGGCTTTGACGAGCGTGAACAGTGCATCGGGGCTGACATCGCCGACGGCGGGTTCGGGGCGGCGGGTGATCTCGACCAGCGCACTTTCCACCTTCGGCTGTGGAACGAACACCGTGGCAGGCACGTAGCCGACGATGCGTGCGGTTGCCCAATAGGCAACTTTCACGCTGATGGCGCCGTACGCAGGGGTACGGGCATGGGCAACCATCCGCTCGGCCACCTCGCGCTGCACCATCACGAGCATTCGGTGGATTCCCGGCACGGTGTCGAGCAGATCCATCACCAACGGGGTGCCCACGTTGTACGGCAGGTTGGCCACCAGCACCCAGTGGTCGCAACCCTCCAAAAGGTCGGGCCACGAGAGTTCCTGTGCGTCGCCCTCGACCACGGTGACGCGCTCGTGGGCAGCAACGACGCTGCGCAACACGGGAACGATGCCGTGGTCGATCTCGATCGCCGTGATCGTGGCGCCGGTCTCGGCCAGCGCAACGGTCAGCGAGCCGAGGCCGGCGCCGATCTCCACGACATGATCGCTGGCATCTACCTTGGCCAGACGGGCAATGCGCCGCACGGTGTTGGGGTCGCCGACGAAGTTCTGCCCGAACTCGCGTCGAGGGGCCAACCCGTGTTCGGTCAGCAGTTCATTGATCTCGCGACGCGACAGCGTCATGTGCTGGCGCTTACCACGTGATGCGGACCGGTAGGGGAGCGTCGATGAGGGCACCGATCTGGGCGTATTGCTCGGCAGACAACACGATGACCACACTCGGGGGCACCGGCGCCGGGGCGTTGTTGATGCACGTGACGACATGGCCGTTGTCGCGATTGGTCACGGTGATGCTGGCGCCGAAGGGCACGGCAGGGGCCGAGCAGGTGTTGATGGTGAGCCCGACGGCGTTCTTGAACGAGGCGCCGCCCTCCAAGAATGCACTGCGGTTCACCGCTGGTACCACGATCTGGATCACCGAGTGCCGGGGTGGCGTGGTGGGCCCATCAATGAAGATCGGGCCGTTAGTACCGAACGGGTCATCTGCGGTGTCGCTGCTGGCCCTGTTCTCGCCGGCGGGGGTCGGCAGGCCGACGGCCTGGGCGCCGGACGCGCCGGTACCCCGTGATGGTCCGCCTTGGCTGAACAGCCAGATCGCGGGCAGAGCAACCAGCGTGGCGATCGTGGCCAGGAACAATCGGCGACGGTCAGTAGCGTCGAGGTTCAGCGCATCTCCTGGGACGGGCGGGGCTGACGACGTCCGCCAGCAGGCTTGAGGCTACGGAGCAAGGCGCGGGAACGCAAGGCACGCTGCGGCTGTGGTGGCCTCGGCGATGCTCTGGGGAGTGTCGCTGCGGAGCTCGGCGATGTGCGCGCCGATGAAGCCGACAAAGCCAGGTTGGTTCGGTTTGCCCCGGTGCGGGACCGGAGCCAGGTACGGGCTGTCGGTCTCGATCAGCATCCGTTCGAGGGGGCACAGGCGGGCGGCGGCCTGCAGATCGACAGCTGTCTTGAACGTGACGATGCCCGAGAAACTGAGGAACCCTCCCAGGTCAAGGCATGTCTGGGCCTCGGCCGGGCCACCGGTGAAGCAGTGGAAGATGGTCTGCTTGGGCAGGCCCTCTGTGGTGAGCACCTCGAAGGTGTCGGCCCACGCATCGCGGGTGTGGATCACCAGAGGCAACTCCAGTTGGTGGGCGAGCCGGATCTGGTGCACGAAGGCCTCGCGCTGGGTGCCGCGCGGGGAATGGTCGTAGAAGTAATCGAGGCCGCACTCACCCACCGCCACCACCTTGGGGTGATCGAACAGCATGGTGATGGTGTCGACGCCATTGACTGCATCGTGCGGATGCAGTCCAACCGTGGCCCAGACGCCATCGAACGCTTCGGCGACAGCGATGGCCGCCGCCGATGTCTGGAAGTCGCAGCCAACGGTGATCATGGTGGTGACCCCGGCGGCGCGGGCAGCGGCCACCGCTGCTGCGGTGCCACCGGGAATGCGTTCATCATGGAGATGGCAGTGGTTGTCGGTCCAGTTCATGATCTGTGCGACGCGGCGCCGGGTTCAGGCCGGGATCTGGCGGCGCGGGAACAGCGGTTCGCCCTTGACGACCGTGAGGCCGCCCGGGTACCCGCCCCACGCGGCGGCTGCCGGGATGCGCTGATCGCTGACCTGGCCGGGCATGCCGATGCGCTCCCAGACCGCCTGGCAGGTGTCGGGCATGGCGGGTGACGCCAACACGGCAACGATGCGCAGTGCCTCGAGCGCATCACCCATGACGCGATCGAGATCGGGGCCGGGTTCGGCCTTCCACGGTTCGTTGGCCTCGAGGTAGGCGTTGCTGGCGCGGATCAGCGACCACGTGGCCTCTAAGGCCCTGCTCGGTTGCAGGGCATCCCATGCCGCTGCGGTGTCGGTCCACGCCGACGCTGCCGCCACGGCCAACGGGCCATCGGTGCCGGGTGCGGGGCCGATGCCGTCGCATTTCTTGGCGACCACCGTGGCGACACGGCTGAGCAGGTTGCCGAGGTTGTTGGCCAGATCGCTGTTGTACCGCGTGAGCAGGCCCTCGTAGGTGAAGTCGCCATCGTGGCCGAACGCGGTCTCGGCAAGCACGTAGTAGCGGAAACCGTCGACGCCGATGTCGTCCACCAGGTCGAGTGGGTTCACCACGTTGCCGGAGGTCTTGCTCATCTTCTCGCCGCCCGACAGCAGCCAGCCACCAATGCCCCAACCCTTGGGCAGCTCGAGCCCGGCAGACATGAGCATGGCCGGCCAATACACGCAGTGGTGGCGGATGATGTCCTTGCCAATGAGGTGGTAATCGACCGGCCACCACTCGTTGAAGCGCTCGTCGTCGCTGCCGTAGCCAACTGCCGAGAGGTAGTTGGTGAGAGCGTCGAACCACACGTAGGCAACGTGCTTGGGGTTCCAGGGCAGGGGCACGCCCCAGGTGAGGCTGGTGCGGCTGACGGAGAAGTCGCGCAGGCCACCACGGATGAGGCCGAGCGCCTCGTTGGCGCGGAACTCGGGGGTCATCGCACCCGGATGCGCGGCGTACCACTCGAGCAGGCGGTCCTGGAACCGCGAGAGGCGGAAGAAGTAGTTCTCCTCCTCGAAGTACTCCACGGGGCGTTTGTGGATGGGGCACAGCTCGTCGACGAGTTCATCGTCGGTGTAGTACTCCTCGCACGCCACGCAGTACTTGCCGCTGTAGACGTCGAGCTCGATGTCGCCGGCGTCGTAGCAGGCCTGCAGCAGCTTGGCGACGCCCGCGTAATGGCGCGGCTCGGTGGTGCGGATGAAGTCGTCGTTGCTGATGTTCAGCTTCGCCCACGCCTGCTGGAACAGGGGCGCGATGCCATCAGCGAATTCGATCGGTGTCTTCCCTGCGGCCTCTGCGGCCTGCTGGATCTTCAGGCCGTGCTCATCGGTACCGGTGAGGAAGTGCACGTTGTCGCCCATCAGGCGGTGCCACCGGGCGAGCGCATCGCCGATGATGGTGGTGTACGCGTGCCCCAGATGGGGTTGCGCGTTCACGTAGTAGATCGGTGTCGTGAGCGAGAAGTTGGCCACGTCAACAGGCTAGGGGAGCAGCTGTGTTGATACGTGCTGGTATTCGGCCGGCGGGTTGCCATGATGTGGTGTGCCCTTCGAATTCGACACAGCAACACAGTTGTCCCCAACCGCGACACCCGGGACCTTCGATGGTGCGATTCACCCGGGATGGGACATCAACGGCAACGCCAACGGCGGCTACCTGATGGCGCTCGCCGCACGGGCGATGCGTGACGAGTCCGGCCGTCCCGATCCCATCTCGGTGACGGCGCATTATCTGGCCCCGGGTCCCGCTGGCCCGGTGACGGTGCAGGCCGCAACGGTCAAGACCGGCCGCCAACTGGTCACGATGACAGGGTCAATGCGTCAGGGCGGCCGCGAGCTGTTGCGTCTGCTCGGCAGCTTCGGTGATGTCGCCGCGATGAGCGGTGGGTATCAGCACACCACGCTCGTGGCTCCCGACCTGCCCCCTCGTGAGCAGTGCATCCAGCACTCATCGGCCCGAGCCACGGTCACTGTGGCATTGGCCGACCGGCTGCACATCTGGTTCCGCCCCGAACAGGTGCCGTTCGCTCCCGGCCCGAAGTCGAACATCGCGGTCATCGAGGGTTGGGCCGAGCTGGCCGATGGCCGCCCCTTCGACATGCTGTCGCTGTTGCTCGTGGCCGACGGTTTCCCTCCGCCGGTGTTCCACCTCGACATGCCCGCCGGCTGGGTTCCCACCATCGAATTGACGGTGCACCTGCGTGGTGTCCCGGCGCCCGGACCGGTGCGCTGCCGGTTCCATTCCGAGATCGTGCAGAACGGCTTCCTTCAGGAAGACGGCGTGGTGTGGGACAGCAACGGCCAACTCGTGGCACAGAGCCGTCAGCTGGCGCTGTTGCCCCGCAGCTGAGCGCCGATCGACAGGGCGATGTCGTAGACGCGGTTCTTGGGCACGTCGAGCAACTGCGCGACCGATGCCACCGCTGACTTCCTGCTGGCGCCGGCGCCGAGCGAGGTATCGAGCGCAGCGCGGATGTCGTCATCGGTGGCGCCCGGTGGCAGCTCGGCGCCATCGAGCACAATCACGTATTCGCCCTGTGGTTCGCGTTCGGCCACCCGTGCCACGGCTTCGCCGAGCGTGCCGCGCCACACCTCCTCGTGCAGTTTGGTGAGCTCGCGGGCCAGCACCACGCGTCGGTCGGGTCCGCAGATCGAGTGCAGCTCGGCCAGCGTGCGGGCCAGTCGGTGTGGCGCCTCGTACAACACGACGGTGCGACGTTCGGCGGTGGCCTCGCGCAGGCGCTGCGCGCGTTCCGTTCCGCTGCGCGGCAGGAATCCCTCGAACACGTAGCGATGGCTGGGCAGCCCGGAGATCACCAGCGCCATCACCTCGGCCGACGGTCCGGGAACGGCCGACACGGTGTGGTGGTGCTCGATCGCGGCGCGTACCAGCCGCTCGCCCGGGTCGCTGATGCCGGGCATGCCCGCATCGGTCACCACGGCCACGGTCTGCCCGGCGGCGAGAAGGTTCAATACCTCGTCGACGCGGGCGGTCTCGGTGTGCTCGTTGGCAATGGCCATGCGCACGCCGTGGATACCGAAGTGCGACAGCAGGCCCCCGGTACGGCGGGTGTCCTCGCAGCAGATCAGGGCGCACCCCTGTAGCGCCTCGATCGCGCGTGGCGAGAGGTCGCCGAGGTTGCCGATCGGTGTGGCAACGAGCAGCAGGGTACCCACCGTCAGTGTGTCGGATTCGGGTCGGTGTGGCGGATCTCGATCGGGTCGCCGAGATGGAGTCCCCAGCGTTCGAAGGCGCCGGCCTCGGCCTCGATGACCAGTCGCGATTTCATCACGGGCACGCCGATGCGGTGGCGGTGCATGGTGACGGTCTTGATCACCAAGTTCTGGTCGTTGACATAGGCGACATCGATGGGAAAGCGCATGCCGATGGTGTGCACCCAGCGACAGCGGGGGATGGCCAGGGCGCCCTCGATGCCGGTACGGCCCAACAGTCCCTTGGCCCGGGCGCGATGGTCGTCAGCAACGTCAATGGAAGCGAATACCCGAGCCTCGCTCATCAGCCACGCCATGTTCATAGCCTGCCACGCCGGGGACGGTTTGAGACACGCGTTCAGCGGACGGTGCGGAAGAACGCGCGCACGTCGTCCACGAAGAGGTCGGGCTCCTCCATCGCAGCGAAGTGGCCACCTCGATCGAACCGGGTGTATCGGGTGACGTTGTAGAGATTGCGTGCCCAACCCTCGGGCATGCGGATGATCTCGCCGGGGAATACTGCGCACCCCGTAGGCACCTCGACGCGGTCGAATGGCGGGAACCGACCGCTCTTTTGCGACTCGAAGTACAGCCGGGTGCTGGAGTTGATGGTCTCGGTGATCCAGTAGATGGTGAGGTTGGCCAGCAGTTGATCGCGTGTCACGGCTGTCTCCAGGTTGCCATCGGGATGGTGGCTCCAGTGATGGAACTTCTCGATGATCCACCCAGCCAACCCGGCCGGCGAGTCGGACAGCCCATACCCCAGGGTCTGAGGGTTCTTGCCCTGGATCTGTTGATAAGCGGTGCCGTTCTCCATGAAGGCCCCGGTGCTGGCCATGTCGGCCTGTTCCGTCTCGTTCAACGGCTCGGCGCCGGGGATACCGAGAACCATGTTGACGTGCAGGCCAGCCATGTGTTCAGCGTCGACAACAGCCAACTGGGACGAGATCATCGAACCCCAGTCGCCGCCCTGCGCGCCATAGCGCTGGTAGCCGAGGCGGGCCATCAGTACCTTCCAGGCCTCGGCAACGCGGCGGACATCCCAGCCGAGCTCTGATGTCGGTCCGCTGAAGCCATAGCCGGGGATCGACGGGGCGACAATGTGGAACGCATCTGCCGGATCGCCGCCGTGGCTGCGCGGATCGCGTAGCGGTTCGATGACATCGAGGAACTCGGCCACCGACCCGGGCCAGCCGTGGGTGATGATGAGTGGCAGCGCGTCGGGCTCGGGCGAGGGGGCGTGGATGGCGTGCACGCGTTGGTTGTCGATGGTGGTGACCAACTGCGGCCACGCATTGAAGCGGGCCTCGACCGCACGCCAGTCGAATGTCTTCCACGACTCGCAGAGATCCCTCAGGTAGGCCAGGTCGGTGCCGTAGCGCCAATCGTTGCCCGGTATCTCGTCGGGCCAACGCGTGTTGGCGAGTCGGGCGCGCAGGTCGTCGAGTGCGGCCTGCGGGGTGTTGATCGTGAACGGGGTGACGTCAGCGGACATGCACGTATTGTTGCCGATACGAGGCACCTGCATGGCGCTGGGCGGCACGGCGTTCGACTTCGCCAGGGCGGGTCGGGCGGCCCGATCAGGCCGGGGTGGCCACCGCGGCGGAGACCTGGTGAGATGTTGCCGACCAGCCGCGGCCGGCGCAGGCCAACGAGGCTGCCACCAGGATGGTCATCGCTACTGCGCACACCGTGTAGGCCGTGGCCCGGCCGGCGTGTTGGTACAGCGCCCCAGCGGTGATGGCGGCGACGCCTCCCACGAGCGTCTGCACCCCGCCCATCAGGCCCTGCGCCCCAGCCTGGCGATCTATCGGAGCGACCATCCCGACGGCCACACCAGCACTGGCGACCGTCATGCCGTCTTGGATCGCGTGGAATATCGACACACAGAACATGGCGATACCCGAAGGTAACTGACCGTAGGTGAACATGAACCCGGCGCCGAACATGAGTCCGATCGAGCCCAGCCGGAACGGGCCGATGCGCTGGGCCAACCGGCCACCGAACGAACCGAGCAGCATCAACGGGACGGCGAACAACGTGATGCCGAGGTTTGCAATCACTTCGTTGGTGTGCAGGTCGCTGAGCACCAGCACCCACAGCGCGTCGAACGTGCCGAACATCAAGTACGCGGCGGAACCCAACAAGATGGTGCCCAGATATGGCCGGGACCGCAGGAGGTCGAATGCAAAGCGGGTCTGCGGGTGGTTTGCGGCAGCGCTTTCGTTCACCTTGACCCGGATGATGACCGGAAGGCATGCGACCGTGGCGACGGCGATCACCAGGAAGGGCGCGGCGATACCGAATGGACCAACCAGGACGGCCGACACCGCCGGGCCGACAGCGAAGCCGGCCACATCGGCGGCGAGCAACCGGCCGATGTTGTTGCCGAGGTTGTCGGGGTCGGCGAGGATGACGATGCGCCGGATCGCTGGCAGGGCCATACCTGCGCCGATGCCCATGATCACGCGGGCGAGCATCAGCACGACCACGTTCGTGCCGAAGGCCATCGCCACGAGCCCGCCCACGTTGAACAGCATGCCCAGGTAGACCAGCTGGCGGGCATGCCCGCGATCGGCGAGCGGGGCAATGAAGACCTGGGCGAAGAACGATGAGAAGAAGCCCGCCGCGACCACCAAGCCGAGGGCGCTGGCAGCGATGCCGTAGGCATCGCGGAAGTCGTCCAGCATGGTGAACATCACGCCGTAGCCGCTTGAGAACAACGCCGAGAGCACACCGAAGGTGAGGACGAGCCGACGGTGTTGCACGACCGGTGAGTCTACCGGCGGTCCACGCCCGACCCCGGGCGGTGTGCGCCGGCCGGTCATGTCGTCACCTTGCTGGCTGGCGCTGCGCGACGGTTGCAGCGAATCCACAGGACGCTGCGCCCGCGAACGACTGATCAGGCGATCGAGCCAGGTCCCGGTTCAATCGGATGTTCAGGTGGCCGGTTGCTGGCGGGTCGGGCATCAAGGATCGCCTTGCCGATGACGGCCGTCAGGATGATGGTCCCGCCCAGGACTGTGCTGGCCTTTGGTCGTTCGTGCAGCACGATGAACACCCAGATCGGCACGGCCACCGTCTCGCTCTGGGCGAAGATCGTCATCGCCACCGCAGGTACGGAACGTGCGGCAAGGTTGAACAACATGGTGCCGGCCACGATGAACACGCCGCCGTGCAGCAGGGCGTAGGCCGTGTCGCGTGCCGGTGGCATCAGTGTTTTACCGCTCGCGAAGGTGACGATGCCACACACCAGGATCATCATCGCTGCGTAGCCGGGCAGCGCCGGTGACCAGTCGCGGTTCTGGTCGGATCGGACACACACCGTGTAGATCGCAAAACCCACCGATGATGCGATCGCGGCCAGGTTGCCGGTCATGTTGCCAGCGTCCACATCGGATACCACCATCACGCTCAGCCCCACGAGCGCCACGCCGATGGCGCCGACCGTGATGCGCGTCAGCCGCTCGCCCAGGAAGATGCGCGCCAGCACCACGGCCACGAGCGGCGTGATGGACGCCAGGAAGGCGGCATTGGCGGCCGTGGTGTTCTTCAGCGCGTAGACAAAACCGATCGAGGCAACGAACAGCGACGCGCAGCCGAGCAGCATCAGGCGTCCCGACGTATATGCCCGCGGCAACATCCAGCCGTTGCCAAGGATTCGACTCGTGAGCTCGATCACGACGATGACCCCGATAGAGCGCCAGATCAGGTACTGGTAGGCGTCGGCGTGGGTCGAGCTCTTCGCCGTGACGGCGCCGAAGCTCCACGTGATGCCCGCAGCGAACGCCATCAACGACGCGGCCAGGGGCACGCGCGTGGACAGGGGAGCGGGGGTCGTCGTGGCCACGAAAGGCAATCCTACGGGCACCCTGAGGGCAGACCGCAGGTTCGTCGGCTGTGCTGCTCTACGCTCGCTCGAATGCCGCCCATCACAGCGTCGACAAGGGAGAACCCGATGACCATGCCAGTGCTTCTCGTGATCGTCGGTAGCACGCGTCCCGGTCGTGTCGGTCTACCCATCGCCCGCTGGTTCGAAGAGGTGGCCGTGGCGCACGGCGAGTTCGATGTGGCGTTCGCTGACCTCGCCGAGGTGGCGCTGCCGCTGTTCGACGAGCCGAACCACCCGATGCTCGCCCAGTATGAGCACGCGCACACGAAACGCTGGAGCGCCATCGTGGCCCAAGCTGACGCCATCGTGTTCGTGGTCCCCGAGTACAACCATGGCTACAACGCGGCCACGAAGAACGCCATTGACTCCCTGTACCGGGAGTGGAACCACAAAGCGGTGGGGTTCGTGAGCTACGGCGGGGCGTCATCGGGTATGCGGGCCGTGGAGCAGCTCAAGCCAATTGCGGCATGCGTCAAGATGGTGCCCGTCGGCGAGGTGAACGTGTCGTTGTTCAATGTTCCCGTCGTCGATGGCCAGCTGCAGAACACTGACGGCATCGCCTTTGCGGCCAAGGCACTGCTCGGTGAGCTGCTGCGCTGGAACATGCAACTGCGTGCCCTGCGGGCGTGAACAGCGCCGGTGGCGCTACACGTTGAAGCGGAACGTCGGAGTGCAGTCGATTCGTAGCCCCTGACCTGCGACGCTGCAGTTCAGTCGCGCAGAGGAGTTCGCAGAAAGTACGCAACTCGTTGGCGTGGGGGCGCCCCGCAGCCATGCTGTACGGCGTGACCTCGCCGCTGCCACCTGAACTGATGTCGGCGATGGAGCTGGTAAACACGCGCCCGTCGACGGTGGAGTACGAGGGTGACGCCGTAGTTCTCGAGGTCGGTGATCCGATGGTGCATGCCGTGCGCGGCGAGTCGATGGTTGCCGAGTGTGGAGATGCGGCTCGACGTCTGCTTCCCACCGGTTGGCGCTGGCCTGCGGAGCATCCGATACATCTCGCCAGGTGTCCGAAGTGTCTCGTGCTCCATCCACTCCTGGGTGTCGACGGCGTGGACGCCGAATGACTCGACACGTCGGTGACGTGCCGGTCGCGGAACGTGTCCTTGGTATCGAGGGTTTGGTCTCGCCTGTGGTACTCGATCGGCTCCTTGGCGATCGTGCCACGCCAGCCGACGGAGAGACGCGCTGGTTCTTTGTGTCGTTTGCCTATGCCGACCTACCGCTGGGGTCGGCGTTCGACTGTTGGCGGGGGCCCGGCGAGGAGGCGCCAGCGGTTCTTGCCGCCGTAGTCGTCGAGAGGGTCACCCAGCAGTACGGCGTCGACCTCGACCACATACCCCACGGCTGGAAGACGATCGTTCTACTGCGATTTGTTGGTGGTGTTCCTGACTTCATCGATTCGTTGGACATTCTCGAGGACTGGTCGTATATGCCCGGCTTGATGCTCGGCTCGTCCGTGGACAATGCTCCGGAAGCCCAAGGCACATAGAGCTTTGTCGAGAATGACAGGCTGAGCAGATGACATCGGGCGAGACATGGACGCTTCGACGCGATCGTGAGGTTCTCGGCACGATCGAGATCCGAGGCGGAGACTTCCCGTGGCTTTCCGGCGAGTGGGTCCCGACAGTCTGGTTCGACGATGTACGGGCCCTCTTCGAACGGGAACTCGAACTCGTCGAAGGCCCTGAGTTCGACGGCAAGATCGACGACTGGGAGGACGCCTACCGCGAGATCTGGCGCCAGGGTGTGCGCCTCCATCGCCCAGAGGGAACTGCCGTTCCCGAATTCTTGCTGCACATACGTGGCGACGAGGCGTGGTTCAGGTGGTCTGACGAAGCATTCGAATCGGGTGGCGTTGCCGACTCGTGAAGACGATTCGGCGCGGTAGCGGCGAGGACGATCTAATTATGGATCATATGATCTG
>WLMZ01000079.1 GCA_009726095.1 Actinomycetota bacterium | reverse complement strand
GCGTCTAACGCATCAACCCGTTTCGTTGCCCGTGCGGCGTCGCGTCGACCCGATCGTGACGCTGCAGCAACATCAGCTTCGGGTGACACCCCTGGGCACTCGAGCGCGATCTCACGTAACCGGCGGGTCAACTGGGCTTGACGCGCATCGGCCCATGACCGCACCCGGGCCACTGACCCCAACGCCACCGTGACCTGCTCACGATCCAACACGGCCGGATCCAACCGATCCAATTCCACCACCAGTTCGACTACCGACACGCGACACCCCCGAACAAGAACTCTGCGAGTTACGACGACGGACCAATCCGTCGAATCGTTCGGGGAAGTCGAACATGGACCATGGTATCGAACTGGTGTTCGATTGTCAACCCAAAGTGTCAGAATCCTCCGAGGAATCCGGGAGACCCCACAGGACCAATGAACTCCCGATCATCCTCGCGACGGGGTGCAACAAAGCACCGCGTGCACCGCCTGCACCGCGTGCACCGCGTGCACCGCAGCGTGCACCGCGTGCGCAGCGTGCACCGCGTGCGCAGCGTGCACCGCGTGCACCGCGTGCACCGCGTGCACCGCGTGCACCGCAGCGAGCACCGCAAACCGGCGCGCTACAACGAACCAACGGCTCAGCGGCTGGCGACCGCCGCACCATATTTCGGGGTGGCAAAGATCTCGCGCACCATTGGCTCGAAGTGCTCGAGCGGGTAGGTCTCGCCGTTCGGGTCGAACGCGATCTGGTCCCACTCATCGGTGAAGACAGCCGTGACGTCGTAGCCGGAGTGTCCGACATAGGCATCGCGCTTGTTGGGATCGACACCAAAGTGTGCGTAGTAGTGCTTGCCCTGGAAATCTTGATGCACTTGCAACATCCAGGCCAGATCGGGGCGCACGTAGGGGCGCAGCATCTCGGCTGCGATGGCGCCGTGATTGGGCACGCTCACGGCCTTGCCGATGTCGTGGCACAGCGAGGCCACGATCAACTCGGGATCGGCCCCCGCCTTCTCGGCCAGCGTGGCCGTCTGCAGACAATGCGTGAGTTGGTCGGTGGCAAAACCGTCGGTCACCACGGCCAGCGAACGCAGCATCGCCAGTATCGAATCGGCGACACGGCCCTGATGGGCTGAGGTCTGGCGCCCGATCTCGGCCCATTCCTCGGCGGTGGATTCGTCCATGCGTGTGAAGGTTGCGTTCGACATTCCCCCATTGAATCACGCCCACCACCTATCGTGCCGCACGTGGCTCAGCACCGCCCCCGCCCCAGCACACGAGCCGCACTGATCGTGGCCTGCGCGTTGCTGCCTGCATGCACCAGCGCAAAGGCGATGGAACTGATGTCGTCGGCATCGTCCACCACAACCACCCAATCGCTGTCGGACGAAGCTCTCCCCACCAGAGCCGTCGTCACAACAACGTCAACGTCACCACCAACATCGACCACGACGACATCGCTCCCGGCAGATACCACCACAACGGCGGCCCTGCGCGACCCCTATGCGCAACCCGGTTGGGTGGTGGCAGAGAACGCCAAACCCGGCACCAATGACTGGAGACTCCCCGCTACCGTGCGCTCGTCGGAGCAGGATTCGCCCACCGGCTGGATCGAGGGTTACGCCGACGCTGCATCGGTGCAGTACGGCCACACCCTCACGTTGTTCGTCGACACACCGGCAGCCACGTTCACCGTGCAGGCGTATCGCATGGGTTGGTACGGCGGCGCGCAGGGCCGATTGGTGTGGACCTCGGCCGCCACGCCGGGCGGACGCCAACTGGTTGCCACCTACGACCGGCAGATCGGAATGTCCGAGGCACCGTGGCATTCGTCGCTGACCGTGCCCGTCACGCCGCAATGGCCCCCTGGGCAGTACCTCTTGAAGCTGGTGTCCGATGCTGGCGGCAGCCACTACGTGCCGCTGACGGTGCGCGACGACCGTGCCGCTGGCGGGCTGATGGTGGTCAGCGCAGTCACCACCTGGCAGGCCTACAACCCGTGGGGCGGATGCAGTCTGTACGCCTGCTCCGCAGACCGCCGCCATGACCGCGCCCAGGTGGTCAGCTTCAATCGTCCCTACTCGCATCAATACCACCGAGGTTCTGCTGATTTCCTCGACCACGAACTGCCTCTCGTGACGCTGGTCGAGCAACTCGGGATCGATACGTCGTACGTGACCGATCTCGATCTGCACTCCCAACCAGATCTCGTCAACGACCGCCGCGGGGTCATCACCCTCGGACACGACGAGTACTACTCCACGACCATGCGCGATGCACTGGAGTCGGCAGTGGCCCGCGGCGTGAACCTGGCGTTCCTCGGCGCCAACGCCGTGTATCGCCACATACGCATGCAACCAGACGCCTCTGGCCGACCAGATCGGCAGATGGTGAACTACCGCGAGCAGACCGATCCCGGCGCAGTAGCCGATTCCCAACAGGCCACTGTGCAATGGCGAAATGCTCCGTTGCGTCGCCCTGAGGCCACCCTGATCGGCGTCCAGTATGGTTGCGCCGGGGTCCGCGCCCCAATGCGGCTCGTCAACACCGCCAATTGGGTGTTCGCCAACACCGGCGCCGGCAACAATCAACAGATCGACAACCTTGTCGGCGTCGAGTTCGACGAACTTGCACCGCGCTCGTTCACACCGGAATCGCTCGAAGTGCTCGCTGCGTCGCCCGTGAGGTGTCGCGGTCTGCAGTACCAGCATGTCATGAGCTACTACTCGAACGCGGCCGGTGCCGGGGTCTTCGCCACTGGCACGATCAACTGGATTTGCGCCATCGACGGCAGCTGCGCAAGCCTCGAGGCATCATCCGTGGTGCGCGGCGTCACCGCCAACGTGCTCCTCGAATTCGCTCAGGGCCCCGCCGGGCGGGCCCACCCCAGCGTCGCCAACTCGGCGCGTTATCGAACCGTGTTGGCCCCGCCCACCGACACCGCTGCACCGGAGGCCCCAACCACCACAGCCGCCGAGCCAACGAGCCCCTGACCACGTCGCCAGGTTGGTTCGCCTACGATGGGCCACATGTCCGACACCACCATCGCCGCGGCCAAGTACGTATCGCTCGTCACCTTCCGGCGCTCGGGCGAGCCCGTGGCAAGTCCCGTGTGGATCGCCCCGCTCGCCGACGGCCGGGCCGGCTTCACGACCAATGCCGACTCCGGCAAGGTCAAGCGAATCCGCAACAACCCTGCCGTCGAACTGCGCCCGTGCAACGTACGCGGCGCTGTTGACGACAACGCCCCCACCGTCGCCGCAACCGCAACCGTGGTGACCGGATCGTTGCACGACACCGTGCACACGGCCATCCACAACAAATACGGCGTGATGGTCACCCTCATCGGGATCGGCGATGCGTTCCGCAAACTCAGCGGCAAGCGCCAGACGCCCACGGCGATCGTGTTGTCCTTCGCCGAGAGCCGCACCGGCCCCAGCAAGTAGCGCCACCCGATCGCCCTCACAAAACCAGGCAATTTGTGTGTAGCGCGAGAATACGTGAACCTAATGTGGCCCATTGATTCCCAACCAGTGTAGTGTGACATGTGTTGTGCCAGCGATTGCGAGTAATTGCGCTGCTGGTTCGGCAATTTTCCAAGACATTCACTTCCCGGGGGGGTTGGTGGAAACCACAAACGCATCCGATTCAAGCAGCGCGATCGGGGCAACAATCGGCAGAGAACTTCCGGTTGTGCTCGTCTTTGACACTGACCTTGAATCCCGAATCGCCATCGCTCATTCGTTGCGAACACGCTTTCGCAGCCAGGGCGCCGACTCCGTCGAACGCGCCCTCAGCCAGTGGCGATCATCGCGCCCCGCACTGGTGCTGGTCGACCTGGTGCTCGAGGGCGGATCCGGGCTTGAAGTGCTCGTCGAGATTCGCCGTAACTCGCAGGTGCCCATCATCGTCACGGCAACCGACGATCGGCCCGAGTCCTGCGTGCTGGCGCTGCGCCTTGGCGCCGACGATTACGTCGCCAGGCCCTACGAGTTGTCCGTGCTTGAAGCCCGCATCGACGCCGTCCTGCGCCGCACGGCGGCCCAGTCGCAGCCAACGAAGCTCGGCTGCCCCGATCACCTCGAGATCGACGTCGAATCGCATCAGGTGTTCGTCGGCGCCGACGAGGTTCGCCTGACCCGCATCGAGTTCAACATGTTGGCCCATCTGGCCGCCAACCCACGTCAGGTGTTCACCCGTGAGCAGTTGCTCGAGGCGGTCTGGCTGTCACGCAGCGATTGGCAGGCGGGCGCCACGGTCACCGAACACATGCGCCGCCTGCGCACCAAGCTCGGCACGGCCGCCGATCACATCAAGACCGTCTACGGTCGCGGCTACCGCCTCGACCTGTGCGCTCAGGTGAACCCCAACTCGAACACGCGCCTACAGCCGCTGGCGTCGTGAGCCTGCAGCAACCCAGACCGACGCAAGCACGATGACGCCGGCGGCAACCAGCGCCGCCCACAGGCCCCGCTGGTTGTCGAGGTGCGCCCCCTTCAGGGCCGCCTGAATCTGATCGGCCAATTCGGGTTGTTTCTGGGCCCTGACCGCCATGGCCGCCTCCAGATCGGCACGAACCTGATCGTGCACGTGCGCCTGCTCGACGAACAACAAGACCGCAGTACCGACACCAAGAACGGCCGTGACGCACGCGCCACGGAATCGAAGTCGCTGGGTCGGCGCGGACAACAGCAAGACCGCGCCGGACAAGACCGCAACGGCCACACCGAGCATGATCCATCCCACGGGCACGCCAGAGATCCATGCATTGCCACGACCTGCCCGAAACCCGCCGATATCAGGTGGCTTGGCCGTGCCGATGTGGGCCGAGAACCACACGAGCCTGCCAGATGCGCCAAGCCCGACCGCGGCGAGAGCGAGGACCACCGATGCAATCGTGGCGCCGGTGGCTCCTCTGCTCGTCGTCGAGTTCATGTCACGCAATCCTGCGACGGCGCCTTCCCTGGCCGGCCGACCACAGCATGATACCGATCTGGATCACCAGCAGGCCACCGAATACTTCGACCCACAAGTCGTTGCCGTTGCCGCCGGTACCCGGAATCTGGCCACCGTTCGAACTCGGGTTCGGCAGGGTGGTCGCCGTCGGTACCGCTGCGGTGATGGTGACGGACATCCGCCCGCCGTGGCCCGATGCCGGCGCATACAGCGACAGCGTGTGCGAGCCGACCAGGCCGGCGGGCAGGGTCACCGTGATGCTGCCAACGCCACTGTCGGTCGCCGTCGTCACGCCCAGCACCTGCGGCTCTGACTGGATGGTGGCGATCACCTGCTCACCGGCGGTGAAGCCGCTGAGCTCGAGCGGCACACCATCGCCAGCGGTCAGCGACGAGTCGGGCGTGATCGTTTCGGTGGGCAGGGCATCCAGCACATCGGCGGGAGGAGTCTGCGCACCGCTGACCTCGACGGTCAACAGCGCCGGGATCGGCTCATTGGGCGTACAGGTGACGACCACGTCGACGTCGGAGATGACCAACGCCTGGGTGGCGCCACCAAAGGAGATCACCGAGTTGCCACCGTTGGCGGTGAAGGACGCATCGTCGGGATGGGCGACGGTCACCAGATCCTGGCCGACCGCAGGAAGCGGAACCGATACGGCCAGCGGCGGGCTGGTCACTGATCCGGGGGTGGTGTTGGTGGCCGTCAGGGTGCCGCTGGAGTTGGCATCGAGCGTTGCGCCCAACAGGGGTCGGAGGGTCTCGACGGTGGACGAAGGCACCGTGACCCGCCATTCCTGATCGGTAACCGTGATGGTGCCGCCCGCTGCCACCGGCGACATCGCGCTGGCAGTGATCTCAACATGGAACGTGTTGTGCGAGCCGATCAAGGAATCCACACAATCCGCGGTATACGAGGCCGTACCCGTGATCTTCGCTGCGGGAATGGTGGTGGGTGGCGTTGTCGGAGGTGTCGTCGTTCCTGGCGCCGTGGTGGGCGGGGTCGTGGAGCCCGGCGTCGTGGTCGGCGGCGCCGTCGTGGTCGGCGGCGTGGTCGGCGGCGCAGTCGTGGCTACCGGCTCGGTGATCGGCGGTCCGTCGGAGATGTCGAAGACGCCGAAGCCGGTGGTATCGGGGACCAACGGCGCACCAAACGTGGGCGTCTGCAGCGTGCCACCCTGCGTCCATGTGCCGCCCATGCAGATGAGGTACGGCGTGACCGTACCGCTCACCAGAGCGGTCTTGATGAAGGTCTGAGACCCTGTGGTGCTCAATGCGAACTGGGTCGCAGGAGTGGTCGTGAGGTCCTTGGGCCTCCAGCCGAACTCGGAGACACCGTCGGGCAAGACATCGGCAACGGTGTCCTTGTCGGCGGTGGCGCCCTTGGTGGCCGGCGCCCACGAGTTACCAACCAGCCCAAAGCTCACCGAGCCGGAGGCATCAGCGGTGTACGAACCCACCACATGGCCCAACGGCACCTCGACACCGTTCACCAACGGTAGCGATGTAGGAGCCGGCACCAGATAGGCAGGATTGCCGAACGTTGGTGCCGGGCTGGTGGACGACTTGAGCGCCACCGCAGCGCCGGTGGCACCGCTGACGGCACCGATGGTGGCCGAGAAACCGGTCACGGGAATGGCCGGGTTGTGCACGCCGAAACCGTCGAGCACGTTGTACACGGCGTTCAAGAACGCTGCCGACAGCACCGCCGTCACGGTGAAGTCCACGGTGAACGCAGAGTTCGGCGGGATCGGGTTTGCCGAAGGCCGCGAGACGATGCGGTACTCCAGCGGAAACTTCGTCGGGGAGAAGCTGTTGTTGCACGCGGTCAACACCGAATCCGAAGCGGATCTGGGTGTTGCCGATACCACGACAGACGACAACGGGTTGACCACCGACAGCGACAACAACACTGCGGTTGCAGCCGTCGAGACCCCCAGACGACGCGAGCAATGAGCGAACCTCAACATCACGATCTCCCCCAAGACAATCGTTACACCGCGACCGTCTGGCCGCGTTCAGGCAACACGAGCGGCCCCTCTGGAGCTACGTGTATAGGTTCCGATACCAAGATCACGGAATCGGCAGGATCTTCACACGAGGTGAACACGTTTGAGTAGGCGCTGGCGCGAACGAGCGAACACCCATCGTTGTGAGGACTTTGTGAAATTGGAGGGCAGCCCTTGGGTGGCCATGTGAACTAATGGAAGGCACTACTTGTACTGGTAGAAAATATCTCTGGGGGATTTCATGAAACGATTGTTGGTCGGTACGCTCGTGGCTGCGGCCATTGCAGCGCCGTTGGTCGCACACGATGCTTCCGCGGCGGGGCTCAAGAAGCCCAAGAAGGTCGACGCCAAAACGCTGGTCGTCACCGGCGGTAGCCCGTGGCCCCTCGGCTTCGGGTCTGGCTTGTTCGGCGTGGTCGACATCGCGTTCCCCACACCCACATCGCTGGTGGCAGATGCGCCGTTTGCGTCAACCTTCACGGTCACCTGCACCCCGTACTACAAGGGCGGCGTGGTCCCGACCAACGCCCCAACCGAGCCGAACACCAAGTCGTTCACGGGTTACACCTCCTCGTACGCTTCAACAGTTCTCTCGACCCCGGGCTACAGCAAGGTGGGCACCACGATCCACCTGCAGATGGACCAGTACAGCGATACCGTGGCCGAGGACGCCAGCGGGGCCGACGTATTCCCTTCGCTGTTGTGCAAGGTCGATGCGACCAATGCCACTGGCACCACCGCCGGCAAGGCGCCGAAGCTCCCGACATCGCCGGCGGCAAACTGCACCGACCTCGCCAACGAATACAGCATCGCTACCAACCCGCTGATCATCGACCCCGTCGTGGGCGTTGGCCAGGTCACCGTTGGTAACGGCGTCACGATCGAGGCCGGCGGCCTGTCGTTCGGCTACTGCTCCACCGACGACGAGCGCAACGCCAAGTTCCTCACCGACAACGCAACCATCTTCAAGTCGAGCACGAAGGTGAAGTACAAAGCCGCAAAGGGCGCAGTACCTGCGGTTCGTCACGCCACGGTCAAGAAGCTGATCCTGGACTCGCCGGTGAACTCACCGATCCCGCTGACGACTTCGGGTTCGACCGTTGTCTACCACTTCGACCCTGACCGGTTGCAGGTGGTCAGCGCCGCTGGTGTGGTCGGTAACGCCGGCTGCGTTGTAGCGGCGGCCAAGACGGTGGGCAAGGTCAACAGCTGCGCCGTCAACAACACCCTCGGTACCATCACCATCACCAGTAACGATGTCGGCGTCGTCAAGGTCGGCAAGGACATCGTCAGTGCCGCTCTCACTGTCGACTTCAACTACACAGCTGGTGCTGACACGTCGCTCACCTTCGTCTACGCCACGACCGCGATCACCATCGGCGCCACCACGGTGGACGTCAAGGTGCAGAGCAACACCGCTACGTACAGCTCCTTCGGCCTGCCGGTCGAGGACCCGAACTACAACTTCCCGATCGTGACGCTGACCGGTCTGCTCTAGGGCCAGACCGAAGGCGTACTACCACGAACACCGGTGTGGTCGGGCTGTGCCCGGCCACACCAACACACCATTCGCTGGCCAGCGAGCCGCCCGATCAGGGCGGTACCGGCCAACACCCGTTCGCCGGTGGGGGTACCTCGGCGTGTTAATCCAAATTTGCCAAACTGAAAGTGGGGGAATACACGTGCTACACACACGTCAACGTCTAACCAAGGCAAGGTTTGCTGTTACCGCAGCGGTTCTTGCGACAACCATGGGGGTCGTAGGTGCCGCAACGCCGGCACACGCAGCCGCCACACCGCTGCCGGTCGCCCTGGTGAACCAGAGCAGCGGCACGATCACCGGAGGCTCGGGTTATCTCACCCTCGAGAACGCCACCCACACGGTCACGCAGTTCCCCGCCTCCAACGGCGACCACGTCACCGTGAGCTATTTCGGCGTCAAGGACAACACCGACGCGTTCGTGACATCGGGAACCGGGCTCAGCGCCACTTTCTGCGGTAACTTCACGGCCGGCGCAGTCTCTCCTGCGGTGGACACACCGCTCGTTGCAGCCGACATTGTCTCGCTGGCAGGCATTCAGGCCCACTGTGCGAACCCATCGGCACCGATTGGCACGAACAGCGGCACCACGGTGACCGTCACCGGCTCCGGAGACGTCACCATCGAGATGGACCTGAACGGCCTTCCCGCCGGCACCCAGTGTGTCTCCAACAACACGGTGATCCCCTGCCTGCTCGTGGTGGCAACCCTCACCCAATCGGTGGCCCTGGCGCTGCCGATCGTGAACATCACCGCCACCTCAGTAGTGGGCCCAGCGCTCGCATACGCAAGCCTGCTGTGCAACCCGAGCGCAGTGCCTTCGACGGCCTGTGCCTCTGGTCGACTGAGCAACCCGGGTATCGGCGTGATCAACCCGATCGTCTACGGCGGCATCGGTTTCATCCCCAGCGACAACAACTTCTCGCCAACGAACCCGGCCAGCTATAGCGCAGCTAGCACCAGCACGTTCGGGATTGGTGGCGCCAACGTCACCAGCGTCACCCAGAAGGTCTGTGCTGACTCCCTGGGAGCCACCTGCTACACGAGCAGCGCCCCGGCGCTGTACAGCCTGACGACTTCGGGCGGAGGCGCCATTCCGGACGCCACCCTCGGTAGCCCGCTTCCCGTCGGCGTGACCGCCACCGGCCAGCTCGGCGGGGCCATCTTCATCCCCACCGCAGCATCCACCGGTACGGGTGACAAGTTCCTGCAGACCACCGCACAGCACTATATGGTGGTCGATGGAGTAACCGGAACCGGTGTTCCTTGCGCAACCTATGGCGCAACCGACATCTCGGCCGGTTTCATCGCCGTGATTTCTGGCTACTCCAAGGATGTCAAGATCTGCTCGTACACACAGATTCAGTACGCTCAGATCCGCATCCTCAGCGCTGCAGGCATCGCCTTGGCGCCGAACGTCGACAACCTTCCCGGCGTGGTCGGCACCCTGAGCGGTCATGACTTCGATCCTCGGACCGATGTGACCATCCAGCTCAAGACCGACGCCGGCAACTCGGGTACGGCAATCGTTGTCACGACAGACGGCGTTGGTGCCTTCACCAATGTGTTCGCCGCAGGTGCGCTGGACTTCCCGGTCACCAAGATCGCTGTCAGCGGTACCGCGGCCGGTGCAGCGACAGCGCTGACGGACATCACGCTCGCCCAGAAGGTTGATCAGTGTTCCGGCGACGACGAGTGCAACGCCGGCGAGATCATCACCGCCGCCATCGAGCCCGGCACCATCCAGATGTTCACTCAGGACGCAGTGGTGGAGATTCCCGCCCTGGCCCTGACCGACATCGACGTCAGCGATGACACCACGTGGTACCCGGTCAGCGATCCGGGCGCCATCACACAGGTCATCATCGGTGACATGCGCGGCCAGAACGCTGGCTTCTTGATCACCGGTGCCTCGACGGCGCTGGTCGGGTCGATCCCGGCCAACACCATTCCGGCCATGGACGTCTACTGGAGCGATGCCGATTGCCAGGCATACGCAGACGCAGGCGACAACAACGATCCGCTCGGCGTGATCACCAGCGGTGCCGATTCGGTACCGGATTCGGTTGACGGCTCGGCGCTGCAGGACGGCAGTGCCGAACTCTGCACCGTTGCTGCCGACGCCACAGGCCGTGCAGCGGGCATGTTCTCGCTGGACCTGAACCTGTACATCGCCGGTCGGCCCATCACGGCTGCTGACGATTACACCGGATTGCTCACCCTGACCATCGTCGGTGGCTGATCAGTCGTAGTCTGAAGCAATTCATGAAGTAAGCGATGGACCGGAGGCGACGCCTCCGGTCCATCGTTCGTCAACGAGGTCACTAACCACATGGCTGCCCGCATCCCGCACAATTCATCCGCCCGCACATTGCTGCGCAGCACCATTGCGTGCATCGTGCTCGGCGTCGCCACGCTGGTGTCCGGCGGCGCGCCGACGGCGCATGCCATCAACTCCGGCGGCGGCCTGGCCATTCAGCCCACGTCGTCCAACGCCCAGGCGGGCGTGACGAACCGCTCGAAGTTCACCTACAAGCTCAAGCCCGGCTCTGTGCAGACCGACTCCGTGGTCGTGTCCAACCTGAACGACACGGCACGCTTGGTCACGGTGTATGTCGCCAATGCATTCACCACCACCAGCGGCAAGATCGGCGTACGGCCCAACGATCAGGCCAAATCAGGCGCCGTCGAGTGGCTGCGTTTCACCACCAAACTCGGTGATGGCACCATCGAGATCGCCGGCAAGTCCAGTGCCACCATTCCCTTCACGATCTCCATTCCACCGAACGCGGCCCCGGGCGATTACGCCTTTGGCGTCGCCGTGGCTCCGGTGGTCGAGGCCCCAAAGCCCGCGCCCGGGCAGAACGCCATCCAGATCGTGCAGGCCGCCGCCACGCTGGTTGAGCTCCGCGTCGACGGCCCGCTCATCCCCATCGTTCGCGTCGGCACACTCGAGGTGCAGTCATCGCCGAAGTTCGTTCCGGGCTTCACCGGCGGCACCACCACCACCACGTTCGAGGTCGTCAACATCGGCAACGTCCGGTTGAACAACACGATCCACATCACCGAGCACAACGCGTTCGGGACCATCATCCACACCGAACCCGACATCGAACTCAACAACCTGCTTCCCGGGTCCAAGGTGAAGATCACCCGGTCGTGGGCCAACGATGCCTACATCAAGGGCTCGGTGCAGATCGACATCACCACCGACACCGACGCGCGCGAAACCAGATCACAGAGTTACTGGAGCGTGTCCTGGCACAGTTTCGTCGTGCCCGGGGCCCTTGCGCTGCTGCTGTTGGCCCTCTGGGTGCTCGTCCGGCGTCGTCGCCGCCAGAAAGCCGGCCTCCCAGCGTCGCCCAGGCCGCTGCTGTCGCCACCAATGGGTGCTCACACCGGCCAAAGCGCTGCGGGCGCTCAGAGCTCCGTCACGGACGACGGATCTGACCCGCTCTGGACAGGTTCACCGTGAAGCACCTGCTCAGGAACTCCGTGGCGACGGCCGTCGTTGCCCTGATCATGCTGGTCGGCGGCGTCACCCCCGCCTTGGCCACCGTGCCAACCGGCCCGGCCCAGCCCACCGCCACGATCCTCAGCCCCAATCTGTCGATCGGCCAGAAGGTGAACGTGTACGGCCAGAACTGGCCGAAGGGAACCATCAGCGTGCAGGTCTGCGGCAACCTGGCCATCAACGGCACGACCGACTGCGATGTCACCGGCACCCGCAGCTTCGGGGTCGGCAGTAGCCAGAAGTTCGAGGGTCGCATCGTGGTCGGCGCTCCCCCCTCACCGTGCCCGTGCGTGATCCTGGTCGGCTCGCAGTTCCAGGCCCAGACCGTGCTGATCCCGGTGACGATCAAGGACCATCCCGTGCTGGCAGGCGCTCCGACCGCCGACCCCAACAGTGGTCTCACCACCATCACTCTCACCGCCGACGTGACCCGTGGCGACTGGTGGCGAGATGCCATCGGCGTGTCGCCAGAGCGGTTGGTCACCGTCACCATCACCAACACCGGCGGCAGCCCCACGGGTGCAGGCGTGCTGGACATCAGCGTTGGCAAGAGCTCCCCCGCCACAGGCTTTGCAGCGTCCATCCCCTTCAAGAGCATCGACACCGAGGACAGCATCACGCTGCAGGCACGATTCGCTGTCGACTCGTTCGCATTCGGCACCTACAACATCACGACCCGTGTCACCACACCCGCGGCGGGCGCTGAGTTCACCCAGCAGACATCTACCTTTCCGGGCTGGCTGCTCTTCATCGTGTTGAGCCTGGTGCTGATTGCCGACCTGTTCTGGGTCAGGCACGTGCGCAAGCGCAAGCGCCTGAACGAACTGGCCGAACTGACCGAACTCGCGCAGGCCGAGGCCGCCCAATGGGCCCTCGAGAACCCCACCGCCGATCTGCCGGATGCGCCGGTGTTGGTGCCGGTAGTGGAGGGTTCCGCCCCCGCCTTTGCGCCCCCGCCGCCGGCGACGGCGACGGCGATCAGCGACGAAAGTCGCTATCGCTCCGATGAGGTAACCGCGGTTGCCGACTATCTGGTCTCGGTCGGCGTGTCATCCGATGTGGTCGAAGCCGTGCGCAACGGCAGCCACCGCACGCTCGATGTCCGGTCCGGCGATGGCGTGGATGGCGATGGCGTGGATGGCGACGCACACGAACCCAGCGACGACGACCCAACCGACTGAGCTATCGCGCAACGCCGAACCGCCGTTCTCAGTTCGTCCGAGCCACCGGCGAACATCCCGGAAGCCAAGCTCAAAGGAGCTTCGTCTACGAAACCCAGCGTTGGGTCGGGTCCCGTAGAGCGAGGACCAGCAGAAGTCCGAATTGAAACACTGCGGCGGCGGCAAGCGCTAGTGGCCATGGGTTCGTGCCTGTGTTCGGAATCGGCTTGCCGCCAAGAGCGGTCGTCGTGGTCGTCACCACCGCAGCCCTTGCCGTCGTGGTCGTCGCCACCGCAGCCGTTACCGTTGTGGTAGTGACCCCCGCAACGGTGGTCGTTGAGCCACCCGCGACGGTGGTGGTTGAGCCGTCGCCGATTGTGGTGGTGGATGCATTCGGGTCGGCCGGCAACGTGTAGGTGCCAGCGAGTTGCACCGTCGCACCTGTGGTGACCGGATCAGCGAGCCCGATACCGCAGGGCAGTGTGGCCGGTGGAGTCGGCAGGCACTGACGGGCGTTGTCCCCGATACCGCTCGTGCGAGTCGGGAAGTCGGTTGCAGCCACCTCGCCACTGCTGGCGAAACCGAAGACGATGTTCGCAATCTGATTAATGCCATCACAATCGATCTGGGAGATGCTCGTAAGTGGCGTGCCATCGGTCGTAGCGTTTCCACATTGCACAAGCACCACCGAGCCGCTGAAGGGCAGGTTGGTCACGCTACTGATGATGCCCGTGGCGCTGACCGACACGGTGGCTCCGACCGCGACATCGCTGTTGGGGGTGATTGTCATGATGCCGACCGTTGCAGCACTGGCCTGGCCGCCTGAGACAGCGAACGAGGCGAGCGCCGTGGCGAGACCCGTAATTACGAGCGCATATCGAAATCGAGGTCGACGCCCGCGCGATGACGAAATATTGTGACGAGTGTCCACGATTCCCCATGTTGATCCTGTAACTCGACCAAGTGGCGCCCCAAGTCGGCCACGGTCGATGTTGTGTGTGACGCCCATGTTTGAGAGGCGTCTCCATCACCATCGCATGCCTTTGAAAGGCCCGTCAAGACTTCCGTTGACTTTTCATAGACTTTGTTGACTTCGCATAGACTTCGTTGACTTTTCATTGACTTTCTGCCCCCGTGCGTGCCACACTCACGCTCGCTGTCTGCAATGGGGTCTTTGGGACGTCCCCAAGCTGTCGATGGTCTACGCAATTACAACCATGGGGGATAGACGTATGTATCGAACGACCAAGCCACGCCTTCTGGGCATCGGCGCCACTCTTGCTTTAGCAGCATCGTGTGTCGCCGTTGGCACCTCGACGCTTTCGGCGGGGGCAGTGCCACCCACAATCACCACTGAGGCAGACTGCTACAACGGCCTCGCAAAGATCGCAGTGCCATTCGTGGTCGGAGCGACCGCCGTTGCGACCAAAGGCGGAGTTCCAATCGCGACCGCCAAATACCCAACCGGCGTCACCTTCGGCGCGGCGGGCGCGATCAGCGTCACCCTTCCCGGTCCGGTGATCGCTGGTTTGCGCGCAGCCGCTGCGCCGGTTCTCAGCGGCGCATCCATCGACCTCGACTTCACCGTAACGGCACGAAATGCAAGTGGTACCTACCACTACAGCCCGGCCGCAGGAGCAGGCGGGTCCGCAACGGGCACGCACAACATGACGAACCAGACGTTCAACGGTCGTCGGATCACTTCGGGGGTTACCCTTACGGTCGGTAGCCCGATCATCGCAGGCGCCGCCGGAACATTTAGCGCTGCCGACACGACTGGCGTAACCGGTTTCTCCTACGACTGGAGCACCTTCACCCCGTCGGGAATTCCAGCAGTCGACGCGCAGGTGGCGAGGTTCGTCTCGGGCGGCGCTTCTCCCACCGGGGTCGGAGGGGCAAATGTGATCGCATTGCCCGCCACTTCGGTGATTCTGTCAGTGAGCCCTGATGGATCTGCGGCCCTACTCAGCAGCGCCGTAACCGGCGAAGTTGGTGCGCCAGCCTCCGCCTCGTCCTCCTCTGTCGGCGTGGGCTTCGGCCAAAACTGGGTCGATGAGGCGTTCTACACTGGCGACGTGTTCACTACCGCTGGCGTGAATGCGCAGAACGCGCAATTGGTGATATCCGCGATTTCCGGATTCTGGTTGAACACCAACGTTCTTCCGCTGGGCTTCGGTGCCTTTGACACACCGCCTGCCGCCTGTGCCGTGGGTGGCTACGACAGCCTTGGCGCGCCGGGTGGAGACGTCGTTTCGCTGCCTGCTGGAACCACGACACCGTTGGTTTCGGTCGGCCCTCCTGCGGTGTTCCCCGGGTTTGCCCCAGTGTCACTCGGAGATCCCGCGCCAGTTCCT
>WLMZ01000078.1 GCA_009726095.1 Actinomycetota bacterium | reverse complement strand
GACCGCAACGTGTTGCGTATCGGCATCTTCGAACTGATGGGTCGCCCCGAGGTTCCCGTGGCCGTGGTGATCGACGAGGCCGTCGAACTGGCCAAGCGTTTCTCCACCGACGATTCCGGTCGCTTCGTCAACGGTGTGCTGTCTGCGATTGCGCCGAAGGTCCGCGCCGCGTAGGAGCGGGCGCGGGTTGCTAGCGTCACGGCGATGGCACCGATGGAACCTGCTCGCAAGCGCCCGGTCGGTGAGTTCCTCGACCGGGTGGTCTGGGCGAGGCTGTCGAACCCGGCATGGATCTCCGTTGCGGGGGGAGTGTGCGCATCGCTCGGCCTGATGATCTTCATGGTGCGGGTGTTGGGTGCCTCCTGGCCGGGACAGTTCAAGATCTTCTTCCCCGATTCGTTCTCGTTCAAGAACGCAGCCGGGCTCACGCCGTTCTCGCCGGCGTTTTACGCCGCCGAGCGTCCGATCGCGTTTCCCACGCTGTTGTTCCTGTTGGGGCGCAGCACGGTGGTGACGGTTGTCGTCCAGACGCTGCTCTACGGGCTTGCCTACCTGTTTGGGGTACGCGTCGCCTGTCGGATCCTGCGCCAGCCAGAGTCCCGGCTGTTGGCAGGCATGGCAATCATTGCGATTGGCCTCGAGCCGCGCTTTGCGCTGTGGAACACCCATATCCTCAGTGAATCGTTGGGCATGACGCTGGCAGCGGTCTCGGTGATGCTGTGGTGGCGGTTCTCGGTGACTCCTGGCGTGGTGCGCCTTCGGTGGGCGGGAGTGGCCACGATCGCATGGCTGACCGTGCGCGACAGCAACGTACCGCCGTGGATGGCGGTGGGGGTGCCCGCTCTGCTCATCGCATCGTTCTGGTGGCGTGGGACCGACGCCGAGTTCCGTCGGTCGTTGCGGCGTTGGGGCGTCATCACCCTCGTGGTGTGCCTCGGGGTGGCGGTGACCCAGTCGGCCAACGGGCGCAACCGATACGCCACGCTCAACAACGTCGGCCTGCGGGTGCTACCGGACGCCGAGCTCACTGCGTGGTTTGTCGATCAGGGCATGCCGACGAGCCCGGCGCTGGTCGAACGCACCGGCTCCAGCAGCTTTGACGACAGCTGGGAGATGCTCAAGAGCCCCGCTCTGGAGGAGTTCCGTTCGTGGGCCCGTGGGGCCGGGCAACGCCAGATGCTGGTTTCCTATGCTCGCTTCGCCCCGCACTGGGTCGGCGCCCTCTACGACGATCTGCCCGTGCTACTCAACAGCGATCAATCCGCCTACGACGCATTCCATGTCGCTCAACGGGTGCCCCCGGCACTGCCGGGGCAGCTGGGCGGCCCGACATCTCGAATGGGCCTGTTGATCTGGACCCTGCTCGCAGCGGTCGGGCTGGCCCTGGCCGCCCGACGACGTGGGCTGCAATCGATCGTGCTCGGGCTGCTGCTGGCATCGTGCTTCATCGATCTCTACATGGCCTACGTGGGCGACTCGGTCGAGGTGCAGCGACACATGGTTGGTCCGTTGTCGCGCATGGTGCTGGTGATGGTGCTGTGCATCGCTACGGGACTCGATGCGGCGTTCACCTCCATTCGCCTGCGCAAGGTCGGTTCGGCGTGAGCCCCCTCGCCCGCTGGCAGCGATTGGCCCTGTTTGCCACCGTGTTCCTGGTGGGGGCAATGGTGGTTGGCGCGTTCTTCCACAACGAGTTCCGGGCCCAGAACTGGGACCCGCAGCAGACACGCGACTACGTCGAACGCACCATTCGTTTTGGCGGCACGTTCTACGAGAATGGTCTGCACAACAAGGGCCCGCTCGAACCGATGGTCTACCGCCTCGCCGCTCTGGTCACCTCCTGGAACGGATTCTGGTATGCGATCTCGTTCTTCGTCCTGATCGTCAGCGGGCTCATCGCCTGGGCGGCCAGCAACACCGCCCGCGCACTGGGCGGGCATCGCCTACTCGGCGTCGCGATCGGGATCGCCGTGTTTTTCCACTTCGCGTTGGGCAAGGCCGACTATGCCGGGGTGCTGTACAGCCGCAACATGGTGGTGGGGCTCCTTGCCGGAGCATGGCTGATCGCTCTCGCGCCGCGGTCGTGGGTGCCGCGCCGGGCACAGTGGTCGTCGCTGGCGGTCGGCGTGCTGCTGGGCCTGGCCACGCAAACCCTGTTCGTCTCGGCGATCGCGGCATTCGCCGTTGGCTTGTTGGCGTGGAACGCCCTGCACGACATCGACGATGACGCGCTGTACCGGCGCTGCCGACGCATCCTCGCCATCACCCCAGCGGCAGTGACGGTTGCTGCCCCTGCCTATTACCTGATCCGCAACCGCTTCCAGGAGTTCTGGAGCGGTTGGTGGACCTATGCCAAGTACCAGAACACCGGTACGGGGAGAAGTCTGGCCAACCAGCTGGTGTATGGACGCGATGTCATCCTGCGCTACTACCGCAGTTGGCCCGTTTCGCTGGTGATCGTGACGACTTTTGTGGTGATCACCGTCTCGTTGTGGCGCACATTGGATCGACGCGAGCGCACCGTTCACCTGAGCATCATGGTGTGGTTCCTTGGGGCGTGGACCGAGTTGGTGATGGGTCAGCGCTACTCGTCGCATTACTTCTCCATCCTGGCGGTCCCCACTGCGCTGATGGCTGCCACGATCGTCGGTCATGCGTATCGCCTGTTGCAGCGCGCGCGGGGCGAGTTCCGCTCGGTCGTTGCATGGCCGCTGGTGGCCTGCCTGTTCTCGATTGTCGCCATGGGCGGCGGGCACCTCAACCAGGGCCTGCAGGCTGCGAGCAGCTTCAACAGCGTGAGCCAGTCAGCGAAGGGCCGACAAGCCGTCGAGTTGGGCCCGACCCGCACCGTTCGGGCCACCCTCGATCTGGTCTCGAAGGCCGATGATCCGCTGCTGGCGTGGACCGAGTTCCCCTGGACCTATCTCAACGTGCGGCGGGTTGCGGCCACGCGCTTCATCTGGAAGAGCTTCATGATGGGCCAGATCTACCTGGGCCGCACCGGACCCCAGTACGTGTTGCCCAAGACGTGGCAGTGGTTCGACGAGGACATGCACCAGGCCAATCCGTCTGCCTTCCTGGAGGAGACGGCGATGCCGCTCAGCCAGGGCAATCCGTTCGCCGACTATGTGAACGAGGAGTTCACCCAGGTGTTCGCCGGCGCCGACTACAACATCTACCTGCGCAATGATCAGGCCGATGACGTGTTGCGCGGCCAGCCCGGTGCGCAGATGAGCCCGACGCGCACGCAGGGAACGACGTCGAAGTGGGTCGTGGGCAGCGGCACAGCGTCGCTGGCCGCCGATGTCGCCCCGAACGCAGACGACCTGCTGCAGCTCAGCCCCGGCCTGTGCAGTCGCATTTCGGGTACGTACACAGCGGTGCCGGGAACGGCCGGTTCCTTCCTCTCGTTCCGGTTCGACAGTGCCCGGGCCAGCGACGAGAAGATGCGCCTCAACATCGCAGACAGGCAGGTCTTTTCTGGCAATGACAACACCGTGTTCGAGTCCGTTGCATTAGACCCGCCCAGCACCGATACCGGCGAACCGCCGCCACCCGACACCGCCACGCACGAGTTCGCAGTGGTGATCGGCAAGTACTCGGCGGCGCTGGTCATCGATGGCCAGATCCGAGCCGCGGTCAGGCTGACCACCCAGACCCACCTGTCGCTGGAAATGCGCAACGGCGGCGTAGAACTGGCGGGGCTGCACGTTGGCCCACCACCGCCGGACAGCGGATGCCCCGGTTGACGACGATCGGCTGCTAGCTTTACAACAGCCGTGAAACGGGTCCAGAGAGGCCCGAACGGAGGAGACGATCGCCAATGCCCGAGAACCAGTCTGTGCCCGATCAGCATGCCACGCCCCCTGTTGGGGGCGTTTTTCATGTCAAGGCCGAGGTGCTCGGCCCGGATGATGTTCGTCGTGCGATCACCCGTATCGCGCACGAGATCGTCGAACGGAACCGTGGTCTCGACGATGTCGTGCTCATCGGCCTGCAGCGCGGTGGGGTGTGGATTGCCCAGCAGCTGGCTGCTGCGATCCAGCGCATCGAACCGTCGGCGGCGGTGCCCGTTGGTGCGATTGATGTCTCGATGTACCGCGATGACATCGGGCTGCGTCCTGTGGTGCCCGGCACCGTCACCGATATCCCGGTCGACATCGCCGGGCGCATCGTGGTGCTGGTCGACGACGTGTTGTTCACCGGTCGCACCGTTCGGGCTGCGCTCGATGCCCTGAACGAGTACGGCAGGCCGCACATGGTGCAACTGGCGGTGCTCATCGACAGGGGCCACCGGGAACTGCCGATCCGGCCGGACTTTGTGGGCAAGAACCTGCCGAGCAGCCGAGACGAGGACGTGCGGGTGAGCCCCGACGGCGTTCTCATCGGCCATCGCCATGCCCCCGGGGTCGTTGCGTCGTGAAGCACCTGCGCTCCATCGACGAACTCGGGGTCGATGGCCTGCGTCGTCTGCTCGATCTCAGCGATCACATGGCAGAGATCAACCGGCGTCCGGTGCCGAAGGTTCCTGCGTTGCGTAACAAGACCGTGGTCAGCCTGTTCTTCGAGGACAGCACGCGAACGCGGCTCAGCTTCGAGACCGCTGCGAAGCGCCTCAGTGCCGACACGATGAGCTTCAGCGTCGGCACCAGCAGCGTGAACAAGGGCGAGAGCCTGCGCGACACCATCGAGACCGTTGCCGCCATGGGCGTCGACGCCTTCGTGGTGCGTCACAAGAGCAGCGGTGTGCCGTGGCAGATCAGCCGGTGGACCGAGGCGAGCGTGGTGAACGCCGGCGATGGGTGGCACGAGCACCCCACACAGGCCATTCTCGACTGTTACACGGTCCGCACGGCGCTGAACAGGCCGGAGGGTTTCGATGGCATGCACATCGCCATCGTCGGCGACATCAAGCACAGCCGAGTCGCCCGGAGCAACGTATGGGCCTTTGCTTCGCTCGGTGCCCGCATCACCCTGGTGGCCCCGCACACGCTGCTGCCACCGTCGCTCGAAGGCTGGCCGGTCGACGTCGTGCACAACATCGACGACATCATCGACCGCGTCGACGTGCTGTACATGTTGCGAATGCAACGAGAGCGTATGCACGAGGCCTTGGTGCCGAGCCTGCGCGAATACACGGCGCAATTCGGGCTCACGCCCGGCCGGGCCGACCGCCTGCAGTCGCACGCACTGGTGATGCACCCCGGGCCGATGAACCGGGGCGTCGAGATGGCGGTCGATCCTGGCGAACTCCCCGGTTCGGTGATCACCCAACAGGTCACCAACGGGGTGAGCGTGCGCATGGCAGTGCTGTTCGATCTGCTGGGCAGTGGCTCGGCGTTGGTCGGGGAGGCGTCATCGTGAGCGATGCAGCGACAACACACAGAACGGCAGGAGACGCCATGGGCCTGGGAAGCACTGTGATCAAGGGCGGCACCGTGCTTGATCAGCGCGGTGAAAAGCGTGTCGATGTGCGCATCGAGGGTGGGCTCGTCACCGAGGTCGGTGCGGCGTTGCAGGGCGACCGCATGCTCGATGCCAGCGGTTGCATCGTGAGCCCGGGCTTCGTCGATCTGCACGTTCATCTGCGTGAACCCGGCAGGGAAGAGGCCGAGACCATCGAGACCGGATCACGCGCAGCGGCGAGGGGCGGCTTCACCGCCATCGTTGCGATGCCGAATACGGAGCCTCCTCACGACAGCCTTGCGGTGGTCGAAATGGTGCGCCGCCTCGGCGTGCAGGCGGGATTGTGCGAGGTGCTGCCGAGCGGGTGCATCACGATCAACCGTGCGGGCGAGGTGCTGGCGCCGATGGCAGAGTTGGCGGCAGCGGGCGTACACATCTTCACCGATGACGGCACGGGGGTGCAGGATCCGCTCTTGATGCGGCGTGCCCTTGAGTACGGCAAGAGCCTGGGCATCCTGCTCGCGCAGCACTGCGAAGTCAGCCGTCTCACCGAGGGGGCTGTGATGCATGAGGGCGGCTGTTGCGCCCGTCTCGGCGTGCCTGGCTGGCCGTCGGTGGCCGAGGAGTTGATGGTGTTCCGCGACATCGAACTGTCCCGGCTCACCGGTGCGCCCATCCACTTCTTGCACCTGTCCACGGCGAAGAGCGTCGATCTGGTTCGTGGGGCAAAGGCAGAGGGCCTGCGGGTCACGGCCGAGGCGGCGCCGCATCACTTCACGCTCACCGATGACTTGCTCAATGGATTCGATCCCATCTTCAAGGTCAACCCTCCGTTGCGCGAGCTCACGGACGTGCTGGCAGTGAAGCGTGGACTTGCCGATGGCACCATCGATGCCATCGCCACCGACCACGCGCCCCACGCGCCAGAGCTCAAGGAGATGCCGCTCGATCAGGCCCCTCCGGGCATGCTCGGCCTGGAGACATCGCTTGCGTTGTCGATCAGCGAACTGGGACTCGACCTGCAACAGGTGGTGGCGCTGCTGTCGTGGCAGCCAGCGGCGATTGCCGGAGTCGCCGACCGCCATGGTCGCCCGATCGAGGTCGGCGAGCCCGCCAACATCACGGTCTTCGATCCCAATCTCGCCTGGACCGTGTCCGCTGCCGGCCTTGCCAGTAAGAGCAGGAACACCCCCTACGCAGGCAGGACCGTGCGTGGAAAGGTGCGTCACACCGTGTTCGGCGGTACTGCCGTGGTGATCGATGGCGAGGCGCAGCGATGAATGATTATGCAGTACAATGTATGACTATGCAAGGATGGATATCGTGACGATTCAAGAAGCCGCTCTGGTTCTGGCCGACGGCAGCGTGTTTGAGGGTGAGGCAATCGGGGCGATGCCGGCCGCGGGTGTTGCCAGCGGCGAGGTCGTGTTCAACACCGTCCTCGCCGGCTATCAGGAGGTCATCACCGACCCCAGCTATGCCGGGCAGATCATCACGTTCACCTACCCGCACATCGGCAATTACGGTGCATCGCTGATCGATTTCGAATCTCGGCGCCCGTTCTGCCGTGGCGTGATCGTGCGCGACCTCGCCCGTCGCGAGTCGAACTATCGCTCCGATGCCCACCTCGGCGCGATGCTGCACCGCTACGGCATCGCGGGCATCGCCGGCATCGACACCCGCCGGCTCACGCGCCTGCTGCGCGACACGGGCGCGATGAACGGAGCGTTCGGCACTGCTGATCTGGCCACGTTGGGCGCGGCAGCACGTGCCGAGCCCGGGACCGAAGGCGTCGATCTGGTTGCGCAGGTCACCACGGCGGCCGCCTACACCGTTGGTTCGGGCGAGCGCCGCATCGTGGCGTACGACTTCGGCATCAAGTACTCCATCATCGATCATCTCGCCACGCTGGGAACGGTCACCGTGGTACCAGCTTCGACGACTGCCGAAGAGGTGCTCGCGTTGTCGCCTGCCGGTGTGTTCCTGTCGAACGGTCCGGGCGATCCCGCCGAGGTGGGATACGCGGTCGATGCCATCCGCGATCTCGTCGGACGGGTGCCGGTGTTCGGTATCTGTCTGGGCCATCAACTACTCAGCCGTGCGCTGGGCGGCGAGACGTTCAAGCTGCCGTTCGGTCATCACGGGGGTAATCACCCGGTGCGGCATGTGGCCAGCGGCAAGGTGGAGATCACCAGTCAGAACCACAACTTCTGCGTCGACCCCGACTCGCTCGGCGATGTTGCCGAGGTCACCCATGTGAACCTGAACGACAACACCAACGAGGGTCTTTGGGTGCGTGATCAGCCGGCGTTCAGCGTGCAGTACCACCCCGAGGCGGGTCCGGGCCCGCACGACGCGAGCTATCTGTTCGGCGTGTTCGAGGACATGATGAACGACCCCTCCACGTGGCGGGGCAAGGCGATGGTCAGGCGAACGACGCCGACCCGTACCGCTGGCCTTCCGGCAGCAGAACTGGGCGTGGCCTGATGCCCAAGCGCACCGACATCCACAGCATCCTCATCATCGGCAGCGGTCCGATCGTCATTGGTCAGGCGTGCGAGTTCGACTACAGCGGAACCCAAGCCTGCCGCGTGTTGCGCGAAGAGGGCTATCGCATCATCCTCGCCAACTCGAACCCGGCCACGATCATGACCGATCCCGATTTCGCCGACGCGACCTACATCGAGCCGCTCACCCCCGAGGTCGTGGCGCGCATCATCGAACGCGAGAAGCCCGATGCCGTGTTGCCCACGATGGGCGGCCAGACGGCGCTGAACATTGCGATGACGCTGTTCGAACGCGGCATCGTGGGCGTCCCCGGCACGCCAGAACTCATCGGCGCCAACGCCGAGGCCATTTCCACGGCCGAGGATCGCGACAAGTTCAAGAAGGCGATGATCGAAATCGGCCTGGCTGTGCCCGCCAGTGGTATCGCGCACACGCTCGCCGAGGCGCTCGAGGTGCTCGAGATCATCGGGCTGCCCTGCATCATCCGCCCGGCGTACATCCTTGGCGGCCGCGGCACCGGGATCGCCTCGACGATGGCCGAGTTCACCCATATCGTCAGCGAGGGCATCGCCGTGAGCCCTATCGGCGAGATCCTGGTCGAGACCAGTATTGCCGGGTGGAAGGAATACGAACTCGAGGTCATGCGTGACCGCAACGACAACTGCGTGATCATCTGCTCCATCGAGAACTTCGATCCCATGGGTGTGCACACGGGCGACTCCATCACCGTTGCCCCGCAACAGACGCTCAGCGATGTTGAGTATCAGCGCATGCGCGATGCGGCGTTCGCCTGCATCCGGCGCGTCGGGGTGGAGACCGGCGGCTCCAACGTGCAGTTCGCGGTCAACCCGCAAACCGGCGAGCAGGTGGTCATCGAGATGAACCCACGCGTGTCGCGTTCCTCCGCGCTGGCTTCGAAGGCCACCGGTTTCCCGATTGCCAAGATTGCGGCCAAGCTCGCCGTTGGGTACACGCTCGACGAGATCCCCAACGACATCACCAAGATGACCCCGGCCAGCTTCGAGCCGAGCATCGACTACGTCGTCACCAAGATCCCGCGGTGGGCCTTCGAGAAGTTGCCCGGCACCAGCGGCGTCCTTGGTACACAGATGCAGAGCGTCGGCGAAGCAATGTCCATTGGGCGCACGTTCCCGGAGAGCCTGCAAAAGGGACTGCGATCGCTCGAGCAGGGCCGGTTCGGCCTGAATTGCGACCCCGCCGAAGTGCAGTATGCCGTTCTGTCCGATGCTGCGCTGCTGACCGCAACGGGTATACCCACCCCCGAGCGCATCTTCCAGGTCGGTGAACTGCTGCGTCGTGGCGTGTCGATCGAGACCATCCACGATGCCTGCCGCATCGACCCGTGGTTCCTTGACCAGATGAGCATCATCATCGAGGAGCGGGCGGTGCTGTGGGCGCAGGGCAAAGCAGTCGCCCTGTCCCGGCAGGAATGGCGTCGCGCCAAGCGGCTCGGTTTCAGCGATGCGCAGTTGGCCTATTTGTGGGGCGAGGACGAAGCGCACGTGCGCAGCGTCCGCGAGGCCGCTGGTGTGCTGCCCACGTACAAGACCGTCGACACCTGCGCTGCTGAGTTCGCAGCGGAGACGCCGTACCACTACAGCACCTACGAGGACGAGAGCGAGGTGCGGCCCTCCACGAAGGAGAAGGTCATCATCCTCGGTTCGGGGCCCAATCGCATCGGCCAGGGCATCGAGTTCGACTACTGCTGCGTGCACGCCTCGTTCAGCCTGCGCGACGCAGGGTTCGAGACGGTCATGATCAACTGCAACCCTGAGACGGTGAGTACCGATTACGACACCAGCGATCGGCTCTACTTCGAGCCGCTCACGACCGAGGACGTGCTCAACGTGATCGCCGCAGAGACAGCGGCCAGTGGTGGTGTGCCCCCGAAGATCATCGTCTCGCTCGGCGGGCAGACGCCGTTGAAGCTGGCGGGCGTCCTGCCCGCCGAGTTGATCGCCGGTACCTCGCCGGCATCGATCGATCTCGCCGAGGATCGCGAGAAGTGGGCCGTGCTCTGCCAGAGCCTGCGCATCCCGCAGCCCCCCGGTGGTACGGCGCTCGATCTCGAGCAGGCCCTGCAGATCGTCGACTCGGTCGGTTTCCCAGTGCTCGTGCGGCCCAGCTACGTCCTCGGTGGACGTGGGATGCAGATCGTGCACGATCGCAACCATCTCGCCAGAGCCATGGCCGAGCTCACCGGCTTCGGCAGCCTTGGCAAAGAGGGTGGCCTGTCCGCCGAGCGGCCGGTCCTCGTTGACCGCTTCCTCGAGGACGCCACCGAGGTCGATGTCGATGCTGTCCGTGACCGCACCGGAGAAGTGCTCATCGGCGGCGTGATGGAGCACGTCGAAGAGGCCGGTATCCACAGCGGCGATTCCGCGTGTGCGATCCCGCCGCAGACCCTGCCCGGATGGGTGGTGGAGGTCATCGAGTCCTACACCCGGGCGATCGCCGCGGCACTCGATGTACGCGGCCTCATCAACGTGCAGTTCGCTGTGCTCGGCACCACTGTGTACGTGATCGAGGCCAACCCCCGCGCCAGCCGGACGGTGCCGTTCGTTGCCAAGGCAACCGGCGTTCCGCTGGCCAAGGTGGCAACGCGGGTGATGCTCGGGGCCACGCTGGCCGAGCTGCGCATTGAGGGCCTGCTGGTCGAACCGGTGCAGAACGGTCACGTCTGCGTCAAAGAGGCCGTGCTGCCCTTCAGCCGGTTCCCCGACGTGGATACCGCTCTCGGACCCGAAATGCGTTCCACCGGCGAGGTGATGGGTATCGACACCACCTTCGGCAAGGCGTTCTTCAAAGCCGAGCTTGCGGCCGGCACGCTGCTGCCAGTGGCCGGCACGGTGTTCTTGTCCCTCGCCGATGGCGACAAGCCAGCCGGCATCGTGGTGGCAACGCGCCTTCGCCAACTCGGGCTCGATATCGCCGCAACCGTGGGCACCGCCGATTACCTGGCGCGTTTCGGTATCACGGTCGATCAGGTCGTCGGCAAGGTCAGCGAGGGCGCTGACATCACCGCGCTCGACCTGATCACCGACGGCAAGGTGAGCTTCGTGGTCAACACTCCCCAGGGCCGTGGCGGGCGCACCGATGGCGAGCAGATCCGCAAGTCGGCCAATGTGCACAGGGTCAGCTCTGTCACCACGGTGGAGGCCGCTCTCGCGGCGGTGCAGGGACTGTTCGAGCAGGCTGGCCAACCGATCGAGGTCCGCTCATTGCAGGAGTATCACGCTCGATGACCAGGCGTCGCGGCGTTGCGCTGCCCGAGGGCAGGGCCGACACCTCGGTCAGCGTCGGCTCGCTGACGTTCGCGAATCCCGTGATGACTGCATCGGGAACTGCCGGGCACGGCGCCGAACTGGCGCCCTATGGCGACCTTGGGTCGCTGGGCGCAGTGGTGGTGAAATCATTGGCTGCATACGCGTGGGCGGGAAACCCGGCGCCGCGTGTGCACCCGACTCCGCTGGGCATGATCAACGCGGTCGGGCTGCAGGGCCCGGGAGTGGCCGCCTGGGCGACCGATGATCTGCCCGCGCTCGCTGCTACCGGGGCGCGCGTGGTGGTGAGCATCTGGGGTCGTTCGGTGGCGGACTACGCGTCCGCTGCTGAGCAGGTCGGCGAGGCAGTCGCCGCCGGCGCCGCCGTGGCGGCGGTCGAGGTGAACCTGTCGTGTCCCAACCTCGAGGCAAGGCGTGGCATCTTCGCCCATGACCCCGCGCTGAGCGCCGAGGTGATGGCGGCTACGGCTGTCTGCGGGCTGCCCCGATGGGCCAAATTGAGCCCGAACACTGATCGGCTCGTCGAGGTCGCCGAGGCGGTCAGTGGGGCCGGCGCCGAGGCCGTCACGCTGATCAACACCGTGCTCGGCCTGGTCATCGATCCCCACACCCGTCGAGCGGCGCTCGGTAACGGCGGCGGGGGACTGTCTGGCCGTGCCGTGCACCCGGTGGCCGTACGCGCCGTCCATGACGTGCACAGCGCCCTGCCGCACCTGGCGATCGTGGGCGTTGGCGGGGTGTCGTCCGGATGGGATGCCATCGAGCTGATGTTGGCCGGCGCCAGTGCGGTGCAGGTGGGTACCGCAACGTTCGCTGACCCCCGTGCCCCGTGGAAGGTGCTGGGTCAGATGCAGGCGTGGGCGGCGGGCGAGGGTATCGGGCGCCTGGCTGAAGTCACGGGTTCGATGGGGTGACCTCTGTCGCCGCCGAACCACGTGCTGATCACCGATCCTGGTGCTCGGGCGCACTAGAATATTTGCATGGCAACTCCCCCCGTATTGACTCCCGAACAGCGTGCAAACGCACTGGCCAAGGCAGCAGAAGCACGCGCCGCCCGCGCTGAATTGAAGACGAAGTTGAAGCTCGGTTCGGTCACGCTGGCTGAGGCGCTCGGCTCCACCGACAGCACCGTCGGCAAGCTGAAGGTCGTCTCGCTGCTCGAGTCGCTGCCCGGTGTTGGCAAAGTCAAGGCCCGCAAGGTCATGACCGAAATCGGTATTGCAGACAACCGCCGCGTTCAGGGCCTTGGTGCCCAACAGAAGCAGGCCCTGCTGGTCCAGCTCTCCAAGTAATGCGTCGGCGGCGCCCGTGAGGCAACGTCAGCCGCTGATCATCGTTGTTTCCGGTCCCGGTGGGGTCGGGAAGGGCACGATCGTGGAAGCGCTCGTGAAGCGAGACCCCAACCTGTGGCTCAGCCGCAGCTGGACGACGCGCGAGCAACGTCCAGGCGAACGTGACGACGCATACTATTTCGCCACCCGCGAGAAGTTCGAGCAGCGCATTGCCGCCGGTGGCTTTCTGGAGTGGACCGAGTTCCTCGGCAACTTCTACGGAACACCCAACCCTGAGACGACCCAGGGTCGTGATGTGGTGCTGGAGATCGAGGTCAACGGAGCGCGTCAGGTGAAGTCGCTTCTCCCTGACGCAGTGCTGATCTTCGTGTTGCCGCCATCGCGCGCCGAGCAGGAGCGCCGCCTGCGTGGCAGGGGAGACGCTGATCAGAAGGTTGCTGAGCGCCTGCGTAAGGCCGAGGACGAAGAGCCGATCGGCATGTCGCTGGCCGATCACGTCGTGGTCAACGACGATCTCGAACGAACGATCGACGAGATGCTCGCCATCATCGGGCACCGGCGGCATGCTGCTGACAACGCTGCGCAGATCAGTCCGCCTGGCGAAGCGACATCCGATCACCCCCTGCGATCCTCGTAGGGCGAACGTCATACACCGATTCAGCCGCCGCAGCCGTTAGGCTTGCCCGGCTACTTACCGAGGAGGACCGCTGCCCATGGCGCGTACCAACGACACAATGATGAACCCGCCGATCGAGGAGCTGCTCGATCGGGTCGACTCCAAGTTCAGCCTTGTCACGCTCGCTGCTCGTCGCGCCCGGCAGATCAACTCGTACTTCAATCAGCTCGCTGATGGCCTCGGTCACCTGGTGCCCCCGCAGGTGTCCTCGGTGGCTCGCAAGCCGCTCAGCATCAGCTTCGAAGAAATCGCTGCTGACAAGATCGAGCGGGTCCCCGTCGCTGAGCCCGCTGGCGAAGTGGCACCTGTCGACGAGGTCGGCGCCGCCGTCTGAGACGGCCGTCTGCCATGTCGGCACTGCGCGGCAAGACCATCGTCGTCGGTGTCACCGGCGGAATTGCTGCCTACAAGGCGGTAGATGTCTGTCGCCGATTGGTCGATGCCGGAGCGCATGTCGTTGCGGTGATGACCGAGGGCGCCGAACACTTCATTGGTCGTACCACGCTGTCGGCGCTGTGCAGCGAACCAGTACAGAGCAGCCTGTGGGACGAGGCATCGCCGATTCCGCACACTCGCCTCGGTCAGCGGGCGGATCTCATCGTGGTGGTTCCCGCCACGGCTCGGCTGATCGGTGCCTATGCCGGCGGGCTCAGCACCGATCTGCTGACCAACACCCTGCTCGCCACCCGGGCGCCGGTCATCGTCTGCCCCGCCATGCACACCGAGATGTGGGAGCACCCGGCGGTGCAGGACAACCTGGCGCTGCTCGCCCGACGAGGTGTGATCGTGGTCGAGCCCGACGAAGGGCGTCTGGCCGGCGGCGACCTCGGGAAGGGACGCCTCGCGTCACCCGAACGCATTGTGGCTGTCGTCGAGCGAACCCTTGGCCGCGGCGACCTGGGCGGACTGCACGTCGTGGTGACCGCTGGCGGTACGCGTGAGCCGATTGATGCGGTGCGCGTGATCGCCAACCGGAGCAGTGGTAAGCAGGGTTATGCCGTTGCCGCTGAAGCCGTCTCGCGCGGTGCCACCGTCACGCTGATCTCCACGGTCGAACTGGCCACGCCCCCGGGTGTTCAACTGGTCAGCGTCGAGACCGCTGCGCAGATGGAAGCGGCCGTGCAGAGCGCCGCCGAGACTGCCGACATCGTGGTGATGGCGGCTGCCGTGGCCGACTTTCGGCCGACCTTGACGGTGGGCCACAAGCTGAAAAAAGACGACGGTGCTCCAAGCATTGTGCTGGAACCCACACCCGACATCCTTGCCGGATTGGGTGCGCGCAAACGGCCGGGGCAGACCCTGGTCGGCTTCGCCGCCGAGACCAGCGACCTCGTGGCCAATGCCGAGGCCAAGCTGCGCCGCAAGAACCTCGATCTCATCGTTGCCAACGATGTCAGCGCGTCCGGCGTAGGATTTCAACACGACACCAACGCCGTATGCCTGCTTCGGCCGGACGCGTCGATGGTGACCATCAGCCTGACCGACAAGCGCTCGGTAGCCCGTGCAGTCGTCGACATCGTCGTCGAGATTCGTGCAGGGTTGTCATGAGCGTCCAGACCCGCCATTCGTCAAACCAGAACAGCCAGGGAGCCCTGCAGTGAGTAAGTGGACATTTACCAGCGAGAGCGTGACCGAAGGTCACCCGGACAAGATGGCTGATCAGGTCAGCGATGCCGTGCTCGATGCCATCCTGACCGAGGATCCCGACGGGCGCGTGGCGTGCGAGACGCTGCTCACTACCGGCTTGTGCGTGGTGGCTGGCGAGATCACCACCAGCGCCTATGTCGACATCCCCAAGATCGCCCGTGAGGTGATCAAGGAGATCGGCTACGACAACGCGCTCTTCGGGTTCGACGGAAACACCTGTGGCGTGATCGTGAGCATCGACGAGCAGAGCGCAGACATCGCACAGGGCGTGGACAAGAGCGAAGAGTTTCGCGGCGGTAAGGCGGGCGAGGACACCATCAGCGGGCAGGGCGCCGGCGACCAGGGCATGATGTTCGGCTATGCCTGCAACGAGACCCCCGACCTGATGCCATTGCCGATCTGGCTGGCGCATCGCCTGGCCGAGCGGCTCAGCGAGGTTCGCAAGTCGGGGGCCGTTCCGTACCTGCGCCCCGATGGCAAAACCCAGGTCACCTTCGACTACGAGCACGGCATCCCGGTTCGCCTGTCGCACGTGCTCATCAGCACCCAGCACCAGGACGGCATCGATCGCGATTCCATGATCCGCCCCGACCTCATCGAACAGGTCATCCGGCCCATCGTCCCGTCGGCTTTCGCCGATGATGACTACAACGTGTATGTCAACCCCACCGGCAAGTTCGTTGTCGGCGGCCCTCATGGCGACACGGGTCTCACGGGACGCAAGATCATCGTCGACACCTATGGTGGCATGGGTCGTCATGGTGGCGGTGCCTTCAGCGGCAAGGATCCCAGCAAGGTCGACCGTTCGGCAGCGTACGCCGCCCGCTGGGTTGCCAAGCACGTCGTTGCCTCCGGTGCGGCCACCCGTTGCG
>WLMZ01000077.1 GCA_009726095.1 Actinomycetota bacterium | reverse complement strand
GCGCCGGTCTCACCCGGAGCAGCGTTCTGACCCGTGGCACCGGTCTGACCCGTGGCACCGGTCTGACCCGTGGCACCGTTCTGACCCGTGGCACCCGTGGCACCGTTCTGACCCGTGGCACCGTTCTGACCCGTGGCACCCGTGGCGCCGCTGGAACCCGTTGCACCCGTGGCGCCTCGTGCACCGGTGGCTCCGGTGGCTCCGGTGGCTCCGGTGCCTGTCGCACCAGTGCTTCCGGGCTTGCCGTCCTTGCCGTTCAGACCATTCGTAGGAGGCTGCGTGACTGCACTGGCACTGCCAATCAGCGCGGTGACGACGCCGCCGCCAATGGCACCGCCGAGCAGCGTGAGTGCCGTCTGGGACATCACGGACCGGCGGGTGTGCTTGGCGGGCTCTTTCGGATCAAGGTCGGAAGACATGCGCCGACCCTACTCCACGTGGCACCACCTGCGGCGAAAAAACCGATCTCCGCTTCCTCGTCAGATGACGGAGTCAAAATTCCACTGGATGTCGGTGTCATCACCCGGTTCGGCGGCGGGGGGTGAGCGCACAAGGTCCGGCTGACAGTGCACCACCTTCAATTGCTGCTGGTGCATCATCACGAACCAGTCGATGCCGCGCTGTATCCCCTGCTGATCGGCGAGCGCAACCAGGCGTCGTGCACCGGCCGGCGAAACGATGTACGCAAAGGTTCCGCCCATGTAGGTGGACCAGTCCATCGGCCGCACGACCGGCGCCTGCCCGGCACGCGCCCGCAGGTCAGGATCGTCCGGATTCCAGCGCTGATAGCCGAGAAAGGCGACGTCGTAGTCGGGACGGTCGGCGCAGAGTCGGCCGACGAACTCCACGAGGCGGCCCATGGATGCACCGTCAGGTTCGTTATCGAAACGTGCGTCGTCTTCGAACACGAGACGAGGTACTTCGCCGGCGGCGACCTCGCGCCAGAGTTCGAGGTGGCTGAGCGCACAACCGATGATGCCGCTGCGGAAGCCGAAGTCGTTGCCCCGGAAGAGGTGCTCGATCTCGGGCGTTCGCGTCAGCTCGCGACCGTCGACAGCCTGCCGCCGGCGACAGCGATCGGCGAACCCATCTCCAGCAGCTACCGCCAACTGCTCCCGGAACGCGACCAGCCGGTCGGGGCGCCGGTCGAGGTTGATGACGTCGAGATCCATGCTGGCCACGAACTGTGCCCCGTGCACCACACGAGCGATCATCGGCATGACCTGCATCTCGTTCAGTAGACGACGCTTCTCGCTGCGAATGATGTCGATTCGTCGGCCCCACTCGTCAGCGGCAATGGCGTCGTGCACGATCCGACGACTGCGCTCGGGGTCCTCGATCGGCAGGCGGATGAACGCCCGTGAGTCGATGATCTCCTCCAGGTTCGGGCAACCCCAATAGAAGCACAGGGCTTCGCCAAGGATCGCGTCGACCACTTTCTCGGTGAAGTAGTTGTGCTCTGCGTTGTTCTCGGCGGCAAAGGTGTAGCGATAGGGCAGAATGCCAGCACTCTTGTCGTGCGATGGAAGCGAGCCTCGGTAGTTCACGAAGCCCTGCGTGTTCTCCCGGCCGAACACGTCGATGGGCACACCGCTCTGTTCGAGATGGTGCACGAACGCCACCCGAAGGCGTTGCCCCGGATCCTGAATGCGGCCGGACACGACGGTGGAGAGATCGGCGGTCTTGTGCACCGGGTCGGAGATCAGGCTCGGGTAGCTGAGACCGAGATGCCATTCGACAGTGTTCGGGTACAGGTCGTGGCTGCGCACCTGCAGAAAGCGTCGGGGATCGGGTTCGGCCCATTCGCCCCATCCCCCACGACCGACCTGTGGCTCCATGGGCAACACGATGGTGCGCTCGGGCGCGACGGTGACGTCCACTGGGGGATGGTTGACGACCACGACGTAGTCCGCATCGTCGTCGGTCGTCAGCTCGATGTCGTCCCAGCGCAGCCCGCTCTGCGCCTGACGACCCCACAACCGGGTGAGGTCTTCCGTAGTGGTCCAGTTGCTGAGCACTTTGACCTTCTGGGTCCGTCGGGGCGCCCGCCCGAACTGCGACTGCTCATTGAGGTCGTACGCGTTCGGCGTGTGTGGGTCGCTGCGATGGCCCGTCAGTGGCCCGGTGTGGAGACACACCACGGCGTCGATGAAGGCAGATCTCCAGCCGATCTCGGTGTAGCGCCGAGCCAGGTCGAACTCGAACTGATCGCTCGACTCATCGAAGCGGCCGGCATCGCGGATCGCATCGGTATAGATGAGCGATGGCCTGAGCGAGTAGTGCGGCCAATAGGCACAGCTTCTCGATCCGGTGGGGAAGGTGCGCAGGTAAGCGTCGTGTGCGGCGCTGCCCCGTGGGTGATGGACGTGAGCGACGAAACGGGTTCCTTCGCCGGTCTGGTACACCAATCCGCCAGCGATCCAACGATCAGCAATCGTCTCGGCGTAGTTGCGGTTGAACAGGACCTGGCCAAGGTCGGGGTCGGCATCGAACACAGCGAGCGCCTCGGTCACGTACTCACGCGTGGCGAAGAAGTGCCAGTCGTCCTCGAGGTGCAACCAGAACGGAGTGTCGACCATGTCGAGCAGCTGGTTCATGCTGCGCGCATGGCCCTTGTCGGCCGGGGACTTCCAGACGAACTCGAAAAACGGGTACCGCTCGGCCATGCGCGCGCGGTCGGTGTCGCTGGAGCCGTCGTCGATGCAGATCCAGCGGCCGATGCGATGCGCATCAGTACAGCAGTTGAGGAACGAGTTGATGGTCTGCTCGAACAGGTGCAGGCGGCGGCACGTGGTGATGGTCAGCGTGACTGCCGCATCCTCCGGTGGCTCAAGGCGTGGCGCGCTGAGCGCAGCGATGATCTCGGCCGGGTACGCCAACGCATCGTCCTTGATGAAGGGAACGGAGAAGTCGCGGTTGGATTCGATGCGGCTCCGCGCGTCGGCGGGCAGTGACGGATCGGCGAGCAATGCCGAGTTCAGCTCGAAGCTCTCACGATGCCGACCGAGGTAGAAGCCGCTGACCGCCATCTCGTCGCGGGAGCGCCAGCCGTAGACCGGGCGATCGACGAAGAGCTTGTCCGATTCAGGGAACGGAATCTGGCATGCCCGGCTGGCGAACAGGTGACACAGGTCGAACTGGTTTGATTCGCGGTAGTGGCGGGCAATGTCGTGCAGTGGTTCGGCGCGTGACGGTCGGCGCTGCCAGCAATCGAGGTACGCATGCAGCGCCTGTTCCCAGGGCCGATCGAGGCGCTCGAGGCAACGCGCCCGTTGCAGGGCTGCGTAGAAGGTCTCCTCGTCCCAGCCGCCGAGTTCGAGGCGAAGCGCATATGCGTCGGCGGCCAGTTCGAACTCTCCGGCGTCGAAGTGACTCTGCGCCAAGTAGAAGGCCGCGCGAGAGTTGTCCGGCTCGATACGCAACGCCTCGCGAAGCAACGCAGCATCGCGCTGGTACTTGTCGGCCACCTGATTGCGGTTGCCAAGTCGACGCGACTCGATGTGGTACTCACCGACGAGCCGCCCTGCTTGTCCCACATTGTCGAGGCATCGCGCGTACTCATGGACAACGCCTTCGTACACCCATCGCAGGTTCGAGCGGAACAGCTGAGAGCGCCAATAGGTGAAGTCCTTGCCGTATCGCAGCTCGTACGAGTCGGCCGTCAGATCGGTGAGGTCGAGCGCACCAACGACGAGGTCATCGGCATCGATCACCCACGTGTAGTCGGCTGCGCCAGCGGCAAGGGCGAGGGCCTCGCTGCGATTGTGCCCGAAATCGCGCCATTCACGTTCGTGCAGCTGGCCGGGGATACCGCGCTCGGCGAAGAACGCGCGGATGATGTCTTGGGTGCCATCGTCGGAGCCGGTGTCGATCACGACCCAGGAATCGATGTACGCCGCCACCGATTCGAGCGTCTCGACGACCACATGTGCCTCGTTGCGCACAATCATGTTCAGGCAGACAGTCGGCTTCGGAGCTGGCACGCGCAGAGTCTAGAAGCCAGACTTCTTCGCCATGCAGGGCGAAGAACCGCCGATGTCGTCGGATGCACCCAGTTGACGGACCGGCGCCTGCACGACTCTGGTGTGGAGCCACTGCCAGCAGCCGTACCCGCCGGATCTCTCTCTCGGTAGGGCAGGCTCTACAGTGCTCGCATCCGATGAGAGGGGCACACCGTGAGCGACGCAGTACGTGAGGCGCAGGAGTTTCTCGCCACGCATTGGTCGCCTTCGATCGACGCGAACGAATGGCGCGAGCTCGTGGTCGACCAACGGTGGGCTGCGCTGCGGTGGCCATCGCGCTGGTACGGACGCGACCTCACCGACGAGCAGGCCACCGAGGTGGAGGCGGTGTTCGCCGCTGCCGGCGCACCCGGTCCCGGTCAGGACGTGGTCAACCTGTGGGCCGGCACGTTGGTGACGTCCTGTCAGGACCCGTTGAAGGAGCAGTTCGTCCGCGCCCTGCTGCTGGATCAGGTGGCAATGTGCCTGCTGTACAGCGAGCCCGGCGCCGGCTCCGATCTGGCCGGGATCCGCACCAACGCCGTGCGCGACGGCGATGAATGGATCATCAACGGCCAGAAGGTATGGACCTCTGGGGCGCGCAACGCCGACTACGGCATGTTGATCGCACGCACCGACTGGGACCAGCCCAAGCACCGTGGAATCTCGTTCTTCTGGTTCCCCATGCGCCAGGCGGGTGTCGAGGTTCGTCCGCTGCGACAGGCCACCGGCGACGCCCGGTTCAACGAGGTCTTCATCACCGACGCGCGTGTGCTCGACACCCATCGGCTGGGCGAACTCAACGGCGGCTGGTGGGTGTTGCAGACAGCACTCGCCTACGAGCGCATCGCCATGGGTGGCTCGCGCCGCGGTGCTGGCGGGGCAGGTGCGACGCGCGGCGCCACCGCAGCGGCGCACGGCGAGATCCCCACACCCGACATCTCGCTGCAGCGGTTGGCCCGTGCTGTTGGAAAGGCCGACGACCCAACGATCCGCCAGAGCCTGATGCATTTGTACTGCATGCGTCTGGTGAACGAATGGAACGGCGCACGCGCCGCCGCCGCAGCCAAGACCGGCACGTCGTCACCGTTGGCGTCGCTGGGCAAACTGGCGATGGCCGAACTCTTGCATTACGCAGGCCACCTGCAGGGCATGTTGTTGGGCATGGAGGGGTTGCTCGATGGCAATCAGAACCCCCGTGCCCGCGATGCGAACTACTCGCAGCTGAACGCGTACTTCTATTCGATCGGTGGCGGCACCGACCAGATCCAGCGCAACATCATTGGCGAGCGCATCTTGGGGCTACCCAAAGAACCCGAGGTCGACCGCGCCATTCCGTTCCGTGAGGTGAAGGCCAGCAGCTGAATCTGTTGTCTCCTGCTGTGACGAACGCTGGCTGTCAAGGTCGGCGGGGTTCGTGCCGATAACAAGGAATGCAGATCATCAGCGACAGGGCTGCTTCATGACAGAGACCCGGGAGTGGGGTCGCAATCCGGCGTCCAGCCGGGGCGTCACCGACGTGCTCGACGCACTTCCCGTTGAGTACGTGGTCATGCACGACCTGACCATCCCAGATTCGAGAACGACCCTTGGTCACGTGGTGATTACCGCAAACGGCGTGTACGTGGTGGACGAAATATGCAGTGCGCCGGTGCAGACCTTCGCTGACGGCATGATGCAGCGAGGCCCGCAGCCGATCAGACGTGAATGCGATGCGGTTGCATGGATGGCGACCAGGCTCGCGATCGTGCTCGGCGTTCCGGTGCACCCAATGCTGTGCTCGATGACCGGCGGCTTGCCACAGCCAACGCAACAGATCGGCACTGTGACCCTGTGCGATCACGCCGCTCTCGAGGACGTGATCAGCCAGGGGCGCGACCCGATGACGCCGGGCGACATCAGGGCGATACAAGAATGCATCACGCACACGCTCACGGCACCGACTCCCCCGGTACTACCGCCTTCGGGCGCGCTCGCAACGCGCCTCGCTTCGACCGTCGCCGTTGTCCGCAGGCCCTGGCGCAGAGGTCCCCGACACATCCGGGCGAGGTTTCGTCACATGCTGATGCCGGGCGGGAACCGCTCGACGAAGGCGACCATCTCCGACGCGATCTCCGGGCCGAGATCCTCCTGAATGAAGTGGCTGGCACGGAACACCTTGTGCTCGATCCCAGCCAGTTGCGCGCCGGGAATACCGTCGCGATACGACTGTCCCATCTCCATATAGGTGTGCGGGCAATGGTCTCCCCACAGCGTGAGCACCGGCTTGCTGAACGTGGCAAGAACGCCCCAGGCAGCATCACCCATGAGTCGCTCCGGGTCGTCGAGCGTGATGGGCACCAGCATCGGGAAGCGCCGCGCCCCGACGGCGAATTCCTGCGTCGGGAACGGCGCGTCGTAGGCAGCCAGCGCCGGCTCTGACACCTCCGACAGGCACCAGCCCTGCACGACCTTCGAAGGCCACAGTTCGGCGACCTCCTGCGCGTACATCCGCCAGGTGATGAAGTAGAAGAACGGGCCCGCCTCGACGATGGCGTGCACCTTGTCGGGATTGATGCGATCGTCCTCGTCCACTGCGGCACGCCAATCGATACCGAACAGGTCGCGTAGCACCTCGGGCTCGAGACGCTGATGCGCCTGGATCACGGCAAGTCCCGGCCCGGATCGGGGCAGGCCCGTGTTGGAGAACACCAGGCGGGCGAACCGGTCGGGAATCTCGGCGATGACTCGTCCCCCGATGAGCCCACCCCAGTCCTGGCCGAAGAATGTGACACCGCGCAGGTCGAGTTGCTCGATGAGCGAGCGCACCCATGCCACGTGATTGCTGTATGAATAGGCAGATGGTTCGACCGGCTTGTCCGACCGGCCGAAACCGATGAGGTCGGGCACGATCACTCGGTAGCCGGCAGCGACGAACGTGGGGATCATCGTGCGGTACAGGTACCCCCACATCGGCTCGCCGTGCAGCAGCAACAACGTCTCCTCGGCATCGGCAGGGCCGGCATCGACGTAGGCCATCCGCAGGCCCGGGCCCACGAGCACCTCGGAGACCGCCCACGGGTAATCCGTGATCCCATCGAACCGCTCGGATGGCGTGCGCAGCACCTCGCCGATGGTTGGGACTGTACGGCGTCCGTCAGCTGTCATCCCCGGAGGTTATGTATTGACAGATTATATGTCAATACATGCGCACCGGGGTTTGTTGACTCCGCCACCACTGTGCACCCAACCCGGCAAGTCCCCTGCGCAGGCGTCAGGCGTCAGGCGTCAGGCGTCAGGCGTCGACGATCTCCAAGCGGATGCGCTTGTTCCCCTTGCCCTTGTTCTCGGTCTTCACCACCCGGATTCGCCCGACCTCATTGGTGGAACGCACATGCGTGCCGCCGTCGGCCTGTTTGTCGAGGCCGACGATGTCGACGACGCGGATCTCCGAGACCGACGCAGGGATCATGTTCACCTTCGTGCGGATGAGATCCTCGTCGTGTACGGCGGTGTCTCGGGGAAGGAACTCGACCTCGATCGCGCGATCAGCCGCGAGCTCAGTATTGACCAGCACCTCCACGCGCACCGCGAACCCCTCGGGAAGCGGATCGAACTCGAAGTCCATCCGAGCGCTCAAGGGTTCCATGTTGCCCCCGGTCACCGGCACCCGCCACTCGTTCCAGATCACCCCACACAGCACGTGCAGCGCCGTATGCGTGCGCATCAGCGCATGACGGCGGGGCCAATCGAGATCGCATTCGACGGTGGAGCCGACCGCCGGCAGGTCGTCTCCTTCGATGCTGTGCCACACCAGCCCGTCTTCCTTGCGAACGTCGGTCACGGCCAACCCCCCGAGCGTGCCGACATCGTGCGGTTGCCCACCACCGGTCGGGTAGAAGGCCGTGCGATCCAACGCAACGGCATTGGGGCGCACGTCGACGACTGTGGCGACGAAGTGCTGCAGGTATGCGTCGCGGAGGTAGATGAGCTCGGTTTCCATTGCTGCAGTCTGGCGCATTCGTTGTCTGAGTATTGTGTGGGCAATGACCGATGCCGAACCCGCCGATTCCAACGGTGGCGCACCGCGTGCACCCGCCGGATCCGGTTGGCTGGCCAGAGCGAAGCACGCCGCGGCCACACTGAAGGCCGAGTACGAGGCCGGCAAACACGGCGATGAATCGCCTGCGGCCACCATCTGGCCCACTGCAAAAGAACAGCTCGACGCAGTGCTGAAGCTCCTGCCCTCGGTTCGCTCGGCACCCGCACGCACGTCGGCCGAGCTCGATGCCGATGCAGCAGCGGTGGCAACGGCCCTGAACGGGGTGGACTGGGCCAGCGTCCGCGCCGCCACGAGCGAGCGCACCAGCGGAGCACGACGGGCCATGCGCGACATGGCCGACCAGGTCGATTGGGCCAAGGCGCAACCCGTCGCTGCGCAAGTATCCAGCGCGTTGATCGCTGCAGTGGCGTCGGGACAACTCGGTGTCGCCGGGGCGCTGGGCTCTACCGTGGCACGAGCGATCGTCGATCAGAGCGGCCTCGCGCAACGCGTTGGACGGAACCTCCACGAGCACCAGGTGTCGCTGCCGCCCGACTTCCGACAGGTGATCGACACCACGGCAAAAGAGACCTGACCCGCCCGTCGGCTGGCTGTGTCAGCTGCTGGCTGTGTCAGCTGAAGATCGTCGCCACCAGTGCTTCGAACGCATCCTCGTCGACCTTCACCTGCAGCACACCGTCGACGCGTTTGATGTCGAGCGTCGGACAGAAGATCGAGGTGTCACCGACGAAAAAATGGGGCGAGCCGACCACGTTGCTCGCCCTGCCCTCGGCGTACTCAGCGAGCACGGCATCGGTGTCGCCAACGCCCCCCAGACCGTGGCGCTCGGCAACCGCAGCCAGGACCGCAGCATCGGCCACATCGACACCGTCCTCGAACAGCAAGCGGCGCAGTTCCATGGCAACGGCCTCACCCGTGGAGTCGTCGACTGCATAGGCCAGCGCCGTGAGCGCAAGGCCCGGCAGCGAACTGGCGGGGAAGGACTGCACATCGAACCCGGTGAACAGGTCGTCGGCCACCTGCGGTCGGATCTCGTCGATCTCCTCGCCGATGAAGGCGGCCTCGACCGGCTTGCCGTTGACGAGTTCGAGTGGCCAACTGCGGATACGCAGGTGTACGTCGTGGCGCCCGAGCTCGGCGCGCCGCTGGAGCAGGCGGGTGAGGCCGATGTAGGCGAATGGGCACACGATGTCTGCGTAGACGACGACTGTTGCCATACCCCGAGCGTAGCGGTGGGGCTCGGGGGCGGAGGCAGGATGGGGCAGGCTCAGGCTTCCAACGAGTAGCGGTAGACGTTGGTGTCGCGGGGAACGAAGCCGAGGCGCTGGTACAGCCGGTTGGCGGCTTCACGCGATGGGCGCGACGTGAGGTCGACCGTCTTTGCGCCCTTGGCTCGGGCGAGGTCGAGCGCGAACTGGTTCAGGGCCTCGCCCACACCACGCCCACGCGCACCGCCATCGACGACCACGTCTTCGATCCATGCACGCACCCCAGTGGGGATACGGAACACCACGAGCGTGAGCGAGCCGAGTACGTCGTCGCCGTCGCGCGCAATCAACAGGTCGACGGCCGGCGAGGTCACCATCTCGGCAAGTTCGCCGGCAGTGGGTGGCGGCGACGACTTCGACAGCTGCGGGATGAGCCGCGCGAACGCCTCCACGAGGTGGGGAGTTACTCCAGTGGCAATCTCGACAGTCACGGTCACAGCGAGAGACGCTACCGCGGCCACGGCCCGCCACTAAGGTGCTGTTCGTGCTGAACGAACCGCGTTTTACACACATCGCGCTTCCCGTGGGAAACATCTCTACTTCGGTCGAGTGGTACGAGCGGTATACCCCGTTGCGTCTCATCGACCTGCGCCACGATCCCGACGGCGAGACAGCGTGGTTGTGTCACCCCGAGCCGACCGATCATCCCTTCATCATCGTGTTGGTCAGCCTGAACGCTGACGAGGGCGAGCCGCACGGCCAACTCGGTCCGTTCGGGCATCTCGGAATGGAACTACCCACACGCGAAGCGGTCGACGCGATGGCCTTGCTCGGCCGCGCCGATGGGTGCCTGGCATGGGAGCCCAAGCAATGGCCAGCGCCCGTGGGCTACGTGTGCGCCCTCAACGACCCCGATGGGAACGTGGTGGAGTTCAGCTTCGATCAGGGCGTCTACGCCAAGGTGCGCGAGGTTCTCGGCTCGCCCGCTACGACCTGATCGGACCCAGCGCCATAACGTGCGCCGATGGATCAACCCACACTCTCGGTGCTCGCCCGCAAACTCGGGTCGCTGCTCGAACCGCTGACCGGCCAGGTGTATTTCTCGCCCGAATGCCACGCCAACTACGAGGCCCTCGGCTTCGATGCCAGCCCTGGACAGGCCAACGGTGTCGCGCTACCCGACGGCCCTGCCTACTTCACGAGCCGCGGCAGCGTGATGGGGCAGGTCCCCGGTGAGGTGGTGGCCGCAGCCTTTGCCGTGTTCAACCCCGAGGTTGTGGTGCCGTGCGTGACCGCCGGCTGGGCGCGCACCGACGCTGCAACCATCTGTGCAGCGCGAGATGCCGGGGCAATCGCCCAGTTGGTCCGTCTACTCGGAGCGGCTCCCGTCGGCATCGACCGCGTCAACCAGTTACTCGCCCGCGCGGTGGAGCCATTGCGGCCAGAGGGGCGCCCGCTCTATGCGGGGCTGCGCTCGCTCGCCGTCCCCGCTTCGGCCATCGGCGCGATGTGGCGAATGGGCGACATGCTGCGCGAGTACCGGGGCGATAGCCACACCGCATCGTGGATCAGTGCCGGTATGAACGCCACCGAGATCGGCCTGCTCAGCGAGATGTACTGGGGTCTGCCGATGCGTTCGTACAGCCGCACACGTGCCTGGACCGACGCCCAGTTTGATGCATCGGTCGAGTCGCTGACCTTGCGTGGGCTCATTGACGGCACCGGGTTCACCACCGCTGGCCGGGCGGCACGCGAGGCGGTCGAGATCGCCACCGATGCCCAGATGACCGGCGCCATCGCCGCGCTCGGCGATGACATCGACGAACTGTTCACGATCATCGAGCCATGGGGAGCCACGGTGCGCGCCGGGTTCGGCTACCTCAGCTCCGGACCACACGACCTCGCCGACCAGGCATCTCGGCGGGGCCCCGGCACCACCTCCCGCACCGAATCTGCGTAGGGTTCGAACATGATCCTGGAATCGCTCGAAGGCGTACGTGCAGTTGATGTCGCAGACCGCACCGGTTGGATGGCCAAGCCCGAGGGCATGTGCCGCGGCGACGTGTGCGTGCCGGCTCCGGGAGCATTGCGCAGTGACGGCACCATCGATGTCCCAACGGCCGCCGATCGCCTCGGCATGCCGGTGCTGCACGACGCGTCGCACGGTGTGTGGGCACTCGGCCCCGCCACCGCCACGGGGCGGGCGCTCAGTACCGCAGCCGCCGCAGACCCGACCCTGATCGATCGTGACGGCAACCCGTTCCGGCTCAGCACGTTGCACGGCCGCAAGGTGCTGTTGGTCGCCTGGAGTAGTTATTGAGGCTGTCGCACCAGCCTGCCCGGGTGGCAGGCGCTCCATACCGAACTCGAGTCACTGGGCCTCACCGTTGTCACCGTCGCCCTCGACGTCAATCCTGAGCACGCACATCCGTTCATTGACCTCGCTGCGCCCACGCATCCGAGCCTGATCGACACCGCCCACGTGACCGGCGAACTGTTCGGGTTCGTCAACATCCCGATGGCGGTCTGGATTGACGAAGCCGGCAATCTGGTGCGCCCGGCGGAGTCGGCCTCGATCGAACACAGCCCACTGCGCAACATGGAGATCCCCGATGGGCTTCCCGAACGGCTCGATCGTTCGTTCCGCGAGATCAAGAAGTTCCCCGATCTGGCAGACGAATACCGAGCCGCGATCGTCGATTGGGCCCACCACGGTGCCGCCAGCCGGTTCGCGCTCTCACCCGATGAGGTCGTGCAGCGCAGCCAACCCCGCCCCGATGCCCACGCCCGTGCCGCAGCATGTTTCGAGATGGGCCAGCACCTGCTGCGCACCGTCGGCCACGACGCCGCTGTCCCCTGGTGGCGCGAGGCGCATGCGTTGTTCCCCGAGAACTGGACCTACAAGCGCCAGGCCTGGACATTGGTCACCACCCCAGAAGGTGCCACGGAGAACGACCTGATGCAGGGCCCCAACGACGTGTACACCGGCAACTGGCTGGACGACGTCATTGCTGGCGGCGGCGGCCAGGCCTATGCCGTCACCCCACAACTCTGACCGAACCTTGAAACGCGTCAATGCGTTGCGTCGATAGGCTCCTTCGACAATGGAGTATGTGCGCTGGCTCAGCCAACCAACTCTTCGGAGTCCTGTCGTCGTTGCCGCGTTCACCGGTTGGAACGACGCTGGCGACGCGGCCTCGGGCGGCGTTCGTCATCTGGTCGAGCAGTGGGGTGCCACCGCGCTGGCCGAGATCGATCCCGAGGAGTTCACCGACTTCGGCACCATCCGCCCGCACGTCCGGTTGTCGGCTGGGCTGACTCGCAGCATCGTGTGGCCCACGGTGGGGCTCTGGTACGCCTCGACCCCCGGCGCCGATGTCATCTTGGTCCTTGGCCCCGAGCCTGCGATGCGCTGGCGCACCTTCACCGAGCAGATCATCGGCGTGGCCCAGCACTTCAAGGCAAGCATGGTCATGACCCTCGGTGCGTTGCTGGCCGATGTGCCTCACAGCCGTGCAGTGCAACTGATCGGCACGGCGAGCGACCAGCAGATGATCGATCGGTTCGACCTGCAACGCTCGCGTTATGAGGGTCCGACCGGCATCGTCGGCGTACTCCACGACGCATGCAGCAAGCTTGATCTGCCCTCGGCGTCGTTGTGGGCCGCCGTGCCCGCCTACGCATCGCAGGTGCCTTCACCGAAGGCAACCATGGCGCTGCTCGACCGGCTCGGCAACATCCTCGGAACCGCCATGCCCACGGCCCGCCTTGCTGCTCAGGTACAAGAATACGAAGCGCGAGTCAGCGCGATGGTGGGCGAAGACGACGATCTCGGTGGGTATGTACGCCGACTCGAGAGCATGTCCGACGCTGGCATCGAGGACTTCAGCCTCGACGACGACGATGAGGACGACGAAGACGACGACCTCGACGACGATCTGGTTGGCGGCGAACTGGGCGCAAGCCTGCCCGAACACGTCGACGGCAACGCGCTCATCGACGAGGTCGAACGTTTCCTACGCGATCAGGGCGCGTGAGTCGCTGTCTGCGCAGCGGCCACCCTCGACTCCACACGGGACAACCCGAGCTCGAGCGAACGAGTCAGGCGCAGCCGGTCGCCGGTGGCCATCAGATCGACCATCAGCCCGGTGAACATTGCCTTCAGCAGCGACGCCTCGATCACCGCGTCCACGGGTGAGACCCCCTCGTGAAGGAGTCGTTGCTCGATCTCGGTCCGCCACACGCCGATCTGCTCGGCGCGCACCTCGCCAGTGAGACCGGTCTGCGTGGCTTCCAGCGTGGCTGCCTCCAGCCCAAGGCGGGCCAGGGCCAGATTGGCCTGCGACGCGTTGAGCCACCGCCACCACTTCCGCAACAGGTTGACCTGGGAGATGGAGGGATCTCGGCTCAGCCAACGGTTCTGTTCGTCGACCTGCAGTTCGATCGCTCGGGCCAGCGCCGCCGTCAGCAACTCCTGCTTCGAGCCGAAGTGGTGGACCAATCGGTTCGGACTGGTCTCAAGCGCAGCGGCCATGGGCCGTAGCGACATCTCGCCAAGGCCGTGTTTGGCCAGGTAGGCGACCACGCGTTCGAGAAGCTGACGCTTCATTTCTACATCAGGAGTGCGCGCCACGATCGCTCACCCTAGGCGAAGGTTGACTGTCCGGTCTGTGTCCGCTCCAGGACCTGCTCGTCCAGTTCGACCCCGAGCCCTGGCCGGTCGGACAACGTGAGCCAACCATCGTCCGCTTCGATGCTGTCGCACAACATGTAGTCACGTCGCGCCGTGGTCCATTCCGGCGGATCGAACGGAAACTCGACGAACGGTCCGCCGCCTACGCCGACGGCGAGTTGCACGTTGGCCATGAGCCCGATGCCGTTGCCCCACGTATGCGGCGTGAACATCTTGCCAGCGGCACGTACATCGGCAGCGAGGTGACGCAGCCCAGAGATGCCCAGCGAGCACACGCAATCCGGTTGAACGACGTCGAGGCAGTCCCTCTGCAGCAGCTCACGGAACTCATAGAGCTCGCGTGTCAGTTCGCCACCGGCAATGCGGATATCGACCCGCCGGCGCAGCTCGGTCATACCGTCGTAATCACCGCGATGGAGTGGCTCTTCCATCCAGTAGACGGCCTCGTTGCGCAACCGCAGCGCCACCTCGGTGGCGTGATCCACGTGCCACGGTTGCTGTGTGTCCCAGGGCATCCGCCACCCCTGATTGCAGTCGACCATCAACTCCAGTGCATCGCCCACTGCATCGCGCACGGCGCTGACCACGGCGAGATCCTGATCGATACTCGGTCGACCGAAACGCAGCTTCAACGCTGGGAAGCCGAGTTGCACCACCCGCCTGGCAAGTTCGACCATCTCGACGAGTGGACGATGCACCCCGCTGGACGCGTACGCGCGGATGCGATTGCTGGTGCCGCCCAACATTGCCCAGATGGGTTCGTCACGGATCTTGCCGGCAAGATCCCACAACGCCACATCCATCGGCCAGGGGCGACCAGCGTGAAAGCCGATGTTGGACAGCACGTCGGCGTGGCGATCGAGGTGGAGCGGATCCTCGCCGATGAACGAGCGCTGGTAGTCGGCAAAGCCGTACATGGCATCGCCGGAACCAACGCCGACCCGGCCGTCGCTGTCGATGACACGCACGATGGTTGCGGGGAACCAGGTACGTGGGCGTGGATCCCACGAGGCCGGAAACGGCGGATCGAGCGGCAACTGATGGTGTGTGATCTCGATACGGGCAATGGTGCTCATGATCCCCCGAGTCCCACAGCAGGCTGCGGTTGAATTGGTTGCACGGACGATCGACGATACGTCACAACCGCGATCGATATGGCGCTGCACCATCACGTCTGCTGGCACACGACCGACCCAATCAGAATGTGGTACTAAGGATCATGAGCGTTCCGCCCGACGACCCTCTGTTGAGCCCCTACCAGTTGAAGCACCTCCGGCTCCGCAACCGCATCATGTCCACCGCCCACGAACCGGCGTACGCCGAGGACGGCATGCCCAAGGAGCGGTACCGCCTCTACCACCACGAGAAAGCCAAAGGTGGCATGGCGCTGACCATGACGGCGGGGTCTGCCCTGGTGTCTGCCGACAGCCCCGCAGCGTTCGGCAACCTGCACGCCTACGACGACGCCATCGTGCCGTGGCTGCGCGAGCTCACCGACGCGATCCACGAGCACGACTGTGCGGCGATGATCCAGATCAGCCACCTCGGCCGGCGCACCGGTTGGAACAAGGCCGACTGGCTGCCGGTGGTGGCGCCCACGGCAAGACGCGAACCCGCACATCGCTCCTTCCCCAAAGAGGCCGAGGACTGGGATATTGAGCGCATCATCGCCGACTACGCGGCCGCCGCCCAGCGCATGCAGGCCGGCGGCATGGACGGCTTCGAGATCGAGGCCTACGGCCATCTCTTCGATGGCTTCTGGTCGCCGGTCACCAACCTGCGCACCGACGAATACGGCGGCTCGTTCGACAACCGCATGCGCTTCCCCGAGCGGGTGCTGGGCGCCATTCGCGCTGCGGTCGGACCCGACTTCCTGGTCGGCCTGCGTATGGCCGTCGACGAGCGCATCCCCGGCGGCATCGGGCACGAGGACGGCCTTGCCATCATCCAGCGACTCGAAGCGGCGAACCTGATCGATTTCGTCAACGTGATCCGCGGCCACATCGAAAGCGACGCCGCACTCACCGATGTCATCCCGATCCACGGAATGCATTCATCGCCGCACCTCGACTTCTCCGGGCAGGTTCGCGCCGAGACCGGGCTGGCGGTGTTCCATGCCGCGAAGATCGACGACATCGCAACAGCCCGCCATGCGATCCGCGAAGGTCTGCTCGACATGGTGGGCATGACCCGTTCGCACATGGCCGACCCACACATCGTGCGCAAGATCATGGCCGGACGCGAATCCGAGATCCGCCCGTGCGTCGGTGCCACCTATTGCCTCGACCGCATCTACGAGGGCGGCGAGGCGT
>WLMZ01000076.1 GCA_009726095.1 Actinomycetota bacterium | reverse complement strand
GGCGCAGGCGCGGGCGCGCCAATGGCGAACGCCGGCCGCAGTGGGAGTGCGAACCCGGCCAACGCCACCTCGGGCGGTGCGAGTGCTGCCGGTGCAGCGGGCTCGACCACCACCAGGACCGCCCAGACCATCACCTCGGTGATTGCCGTGGGCTCCAGCGTTGGACCGGGCGATGTCATCTACACCGTCGACAACCTGTCGGTGATTGCTCTCAGTGGCGCGCTGCCGGCGTGGCGCACGCTGTCCACGGCGTCCACCAACGGTGCTGACATCCAGCAGTTGGAGTCCGGTCTGGTTGCACTCGGCTACGACCCGGACGGCACGGTCACTGTCGACCAACACTTCGACGCGAAGACCGCTGCCATGGTGAAGGCGTGGCAGACAGGGCGCGGCGAAACGGCCACTGGTTCGGTGGCGCTCGGCTCCGTGGTGTTCGTACCGAGCGCAACCACTGTGCTCGAGGTCACCGCGAAGGTCGGCGACCAGGTGGGCGACGGCTCCAAGATCCTCGTGCTCGCAGCGGACAGCCAACAGGTGGTGATCGACGTACCGAATGGCCACGAGGCCAACGTGGTGCCGGGGCTGAGCGTGGCCATCGGCAGCGGTGCAGGAACCGTCACGCTGCTTCGCTCGACGGTGCGCAGTGGTGCCGTGGTGGTGCAGGCGCTGATCACACCGACCGCACCGATCCAGGGCGTTGCCAACGGTGCCTCGGTACCGGTGACGATCAGCTTCAACACACTGCAGGGCGTGCTCATTGCGCCATCTCAGGCCCTTCTGTCGCGGCTCGATGGCAGCTATGCCGTGCAGATTCAGGCCGCCGATGGCACGGTCACGTGGCACACGGTCGAACTTCTCGGCGTGAGCGGGGGCAAGGTGGGCATCCGCGGCGACGGTATCGCCGCAGGCGCCCTTGTGCTGGTCCCCGCGTGAGCCCGCATACCGGGGTTGCGGCCCACGGTCCACGTGCTAGGGTTCCGTCCGTGAACCGACTGATTGGCCTCCTTCTTACGTAAGGCGAACGCCCCATAGCGCGTTCGCCCGCCCCCTTGCGCATCTGCGCAGGGGGTTCTTGCTTTTTCGGGCACATCTCCCGCCAGCACATCCCCCGCCAGCACATCTCTTGACAGACAGCACACCAGAAACCAGGAGCACCCCATGCCACCGCAGAATGTCACCCCCGCCACGATGCCCTTCGAGAAGTACCAGCCATGGCTCCCGCTCGTACTCACCGACCGCACCTGGCCGAACGTGCGCGTGACCAAGGCCCCACTGTGGTGCAGCGTCGACCTGCGCGACGGCAACCAGGCGCTGATCGACCCGATGGACCCCGAGCGCAAGCGGCGCATGTTCGATTCGCTGGTCAAGATGGGCTTCAAGGAGATCGAGGTCGGCTTCCCGGCGGCGAGCCAACCCGACTTCGATTTCGTGCGTCAGTTGATCGACGAGGACCTGATCCCCGACGACGTCACGATCCAGGTACTGGTGCAGTGCCGTCAGGAACTCCTTGAGCGCACATACGAAAGCCTGCGCGGCGTGCGCAAGGCCATCGTGCACTTCTACAACAGCACGAACCCGCTGCAACGCGAGGTGGTGTTCAACCTCGATCAGGCAGGCATCATCGACATCGCCGTCAACGCGGCCCGCATGGCACGCAAACTCGAGCAGACCATGGACGGCAGCGACATCCGCTACGAGTACTCCCCCGAGAGCTTCACGCTCACCGAGCCTCAGTATGCGCTCGACATCTGCCATGCAGTGATGGAGGTCATCGAGCCCACGCCCGAGCGACCGATCATCTTCAACCTGCCAGCGACCGTCGAGTGCTACACGGCGAACGTGTACGGCGACGTCATCGAGTGGTTCGGCCGCAACGTCCGTCACCGCGACAGCGTCGTCATCAGCCTGCATCCTCACAACGACCGTGGCACCGGCGTGGCCGCTGCAGAGTTCGGCGTGATGGCCGGCGCCGACCGCGTCGAGGGCACCCTGTTCGGCAACGGCGAACGCACTGGCAACGTCGACATCGTCAATCTGGCGATGAACCTGTTCGCGATGGGCGTGGACCCCGAGCTCGACATGAGCGATATCGATGCGCTGCGCCGAGTGGCCGAATACTGCAACCGGCTGCCGGTGCATCCCCGTCATGCCTATGTCGGCGATCTGGTCTACACCTCGTTCTCGGGCAGCCATCAAGACGCCATCAAAAAGGGATTCGACGTGCTGTACGCCAAGGCAGCGGCGAAGGGCGACAAGCCAGACGATTACGAGACCTGGGCAGTGCCGTACCTGCCCATCGACCCCAAGCATGTCGGGCGCAGCTACGAGGCCGTCATCCGGGTCAACAGCCAGAGCGGCAAGGGTGGCGTGGCGTACATGATGAAGGCCGAACACGGCTTCGATCTCCCCCGTCGCCTGCAGGCGGAGTTCTCCAAGACCATCCAGCACATCACCGAGGATTCGGGCACGGAGATCAGCCCATTGGTCATGTGGGACACCTTCCAGAGCGAGTACCTGCCGGCCGAGCCGGCCATTCAGCTCACGAGCCACGAACTGCGCTCGTCGAGTGAGGGCAAGCGTTCCGAGGTCACCGCCCAACTCGTCGTCGACGGTATCCACGTGACCGTGCAGGGTGTTGGCAACGGACCCATCGACGCCTTCGTGCATGCGTTGCGCGACGGACTCGGCACCAACATCGACGTGGTCGACTATGCCGAGCATGCAATGGGTGCGGGTTCGCAGGCCACGGCCGTGGCCTACGTGGAGACCAGGGACGACAACGGCCAGGTCCGCTGGGGTATCGGCACCGATCCCAACATTCTCACCGCCTCGTTTCATGCCGTCGTGTCGGCACTGCTCCGTCAGCGCGCGTAGGCTCCACTCCACAGCCGTTCACCTACCACTCGTCCGCTAGGAGCACCACCCATGAAGGTCAGCGTTGATTACGACGTATGCGCAAGCACCGGCGCCTGTATGCAGGTGTGCCCCGAGGTGTTCGAGGTACGCAGCGACGGATACCTCTACGTCCTCCAGGAGAACCCGGGCGAAGAACTGCGTGCCAAGGTCGAGCAGGCCGCTGACCTGTGCCCCACGGCCGCCATCACCGTTGAGGGCTGAGCCCGCGTACACCTGACCCGATGGGCTTTCATCACAAGCTCGAGAACGCCTGGCGTTCGACAGCATCCATGCTCTGCGTCGGCCTCGACCCCGATCCGACGCGCATGCCCGCTCCATTGCGTGGCGCGCCCGATGCGATCGCTCAGTTCTGCATCGCCATCATCGATGCCACAGCGGCAACGGCGTGCGCGTTCAAGCCCCAGATCGCCTACTTCGCATCGCAGGGAGCCGAGGCCCAACTCGAGCAGGTGTGCGCCCACATCCGTGATGCCCACCCGGGACACGTGCTGATCCTCGATGCCAAACGCGGCGACATCGGTCCCACGGCCGAGCACTATGCCCGCGAGGCCTTCGTTCGCTACGGTGCCGATGCCGTCACGGTGAACCCGTACCTGGGCACCGATTCGGTTGAACCCTTCCTGCGCCACGAGGGCAAGGGCACCATCATTCTGTGCCGCACCAGCAACCGCGGTGGCGACGATTTCCAGTCGCTCATGGTCGATGGCCAACCGCTGTACACCCACGTGGCGCACCGGGTTGCCGCCGAGTGGAGCCGGATGGGCGAGTGTGCCCTGGTGGTCGGTGCCACCTATCCGGCCGAGGTGGGCGTGGTACGCGACATCGTCGGCGACCTGCCGCTACTGGTGCCCGGCGTGGGCGCCCAGGGCGGCGAGGTCGACGCCACCGTGCGCGCCGGCCGCCGCACCGACGGCTGGGGCCTGATCATCAACTCGTCACGGGCCATCCTGTATGCCGGCGACGGCGAGGACTTCGCCCAGCAGGCCGCCACGGTGGCTGCAGCCACCCGCGACGAGATCCGCGCCGTACCGCCGGGTTGATCCACCGGCGGGCAGATCAGCCGTGCAGGACGTCGACGCTGATGATGCCCGGGGCGCTGCGCAATGCATCGACCACATCGCCAGAGACCACATCGGTCGGAGCGATGAGCATGACCGCCGTACCGGGGGTGATGGCACGACCCACGTCCATATCGGCAATGTTGACCCCGGCATCGCCGAGCAGGGTGCCGACCAGACCAATGACCCCCGGGCGGTCATCGTTTTTGACCATCATCATGTAATCGGTGGGCGGCACGTCGAAGGTGTGCTCGTCGATCTGCACGATGCGCTGCTCGCTGCGCCGGCCAGTGAGCGTGCCCGACATGCTGTGCCCGGCCCCTCGCAGGGTGATGAGGTTGACGTAGTCGGCCGAGGTGGTGCAGGTGACATCGCGGACATCAACGCCACGGTCCTTGGCCAACTGCGGTGCGTTGACATAGGTGACCGGCTCGTCGCTGATGACCCCGAAGAAGCCCTTGAGCGCAGCAAGGGTGAGGATGCGTGTGTCGTAACCGGCGATCTCGCCCTCGGCGCAGACCTCGAGCGACGCCGGTGATTGGCCGACCAACGAGGCGAACAGCCGCCCCAGGCGTTCGGCCAGCGGCAGGAACGGGCGCAACGTCTCGTTGGCCTCGGCTGCGTTGACGTTGACGGCGAAGGGCACGAACTCGCCGGCGAGGGCCAGTTGCACCATGTCGGCAATGGTGTCGCCGGCTTTGTCCTGTGCCTCGCGGGTGCTTGCGCCGAGGTGCGGTGTGACCACCACAGCGTCCAGCGCGAACAGCGGTGACTCGGTCAGCGGTTCGGTGGAGAACACGTCGAGCGCAGCGCCGGCGATGACACCATCTCGAATGGCTTCGGCCAGTGCGGCTTCGTCGACGATGCCCCCGCGGGCCACGTTGATGACGCGCAGTGATGGCTTGGCCTTGAGCAGCAGGTCACGACCGATGATGCCGGTGGTCTCTTTGGTCTTGGGCAGATGAATGGTGATGAAGTCGGCCTCGGTGATGAGCTGGTCGAGGGCCATCAGTTCCACCCCCATCTGGCGAGCCCGATCGGGCGAGACGAAGGGGTCGAACGCCACGAGGCGCATCCCGAAGGCCTTGGCCCGGTCGGCAACCAGCTTGCCGATGCGCCCGAGACCGACGATGCCGAGGGTCTTGTCGGCCAACTCCACGCCCTCCCACCGGGTGCGCTCCCATCGACCGGCCTTCAGCGCCGCATGGGCCTGGGGCACATTGCGGGCCTGGGCGAGCAGCAACGCCATCGTGTGCTCGGCGGCGGAGATGATGTTGGACTGCGGGGCGTTGACCACCATCACGCCGCGGCGCGTCGCTGCTTCGACGTCGATGTTGTCCAGCCCGATACCGGCCCGACCGACCACGACGAGATCGGTGGCGACCTCGAGGAGTTCGGCCGTGACCTGGGTGGCAGACCGGATGATCAGTGCGTGTGCGCCGACGATGTTGGTACTGAGCTGGGAGAGATCGAGCTGCACATCGACGGTGTGCCCGGCGGCGCGGAGGCGATCAAGGCCTCCCTCGGCGATTTCTTCGGTCACCAGGATGCGGGGCATGGCTTCATCCTTATCTGACAACTTGGCATTCACCGCACGGAGTGAACGTTTTGTCAGCGGGGGCTGCGGACACCTCGGCAGGACGAGGAGCTGCCGACTGAGCTAGCGTGTCAACCCGTAGCCAGCCGAGGAGATCACCATGCCAAACCCCTTCCTGTCCGACGAGTGGATGACCGAGGTCAGGGTCATTCGCGCCAAGTACGAGGGCCAGGCCGGCAAGGTCTCCCAGTCCATCCGGGTGAATCAGATCATCACCGATGCCCCGTTCGGCGACGGCACGATCAAGAGCTACATCGACACGTCCTCGGGCGACATGGTGATGGAACTCGGCGAGCTCGATGGCCCTGATGTCACCGTGACCACCGACTACACGACCGCACGCAAGATGTTCGTCGATGGCGATCAGGCTGCGGCCATGCAGGCGTTCATGAGCGGCAAGATCAAGGTCCAGGGCGACATGATGAAGATGATGGCCCTGCAGACCGCAATGCCCTCCGACGAGGCCACCAAGGCCATCGCCGAGGAGATCAAGGGCATTACCTCCTAGGTACCGCTCACGGCACGCGGGCGGTGGACTTCACGAACAGCGCAGCCACCGCCGCAGCTGCCGCCACGCCCGTTGCCACCAAGAAGGCGGCGCGGTACGACGACTCGAGGCCGCCCGCTTCACGCGCTGCTTGGACGGCCGTCATCACGACCGACCCGAGCACGGCCCCCATCTGCGACGCCAGTTGTTGCATCGCTCCGGCGACACCAAGGTTGGCATCGTCGACGGCGTTGGCGACCAACGACGTGAGCGCTGGGCTCGACACCCCGATACCTGCGCCCGACAGGCCGAGTGCCAGCACCACGATCCAGACTGATGACGTGTTGGTGATGCCGGCGAAGACGAGCATCGACATCGCCACGCACACCGCGCCGACGAACCCCGTACTGCGCTCACCGACGCGCAGGGTGACGTACCCCGCCAACGGGGCGATGATCGCGAACGTCAGCGGGCGGGAGATGATGATGTTGCCGATCTCGGTCTTCTGGAGGCGCAGCACGTTCTCGAGGAGCCGTGGCGCGAACAGGAACCCGCCCATGTAGGCGAAGTTGGCCAGGCTCTGGCTGAGTATCGGCAACGCCACGTTGCGGGTGCGCAACCAGTGCAGCGGCAGCAGCGGCGCTTCGGCGTGCGCCTCGACCCACATGAACAGCCGCAGTCCGACCGCGCTCGCACCGAAGCAGGCCAGCGTCGGCACGCTGTGCCAACCCCAGTGCGAACCCTGCGAGATACCGGCCAGCAGTGCCGTGGCACCGAGGGCGAGCGTGACCGAACCGGCAATGTCGAACTTCACACGCTCGGCCCGCCCGGTGTCGGGCAGCAGCCAGAGCGCCATGACCACCCCGATGAAGCACAACGGCGCCTGCACCACGAAGATCGCCCGCCAGCCAACGGAATCAACCAACGCTGCACCCGCGACCACTCCGATGACCGGCGCCCCGGCGTTGACGAAGCTCCAGTAGCTGAGTGGCTTCACCCGTTCGTTTGGAGCGAAGAGGCGGTTGATGTAGGCCATCGTGGACGGACCTGTCGCCGCCCCGGCCGAGGCGCTGAGCGTACGGAACAGGATCATGGTCAGCGGGTTCCACGACAACGCAGTCAACACAGCGAAGATGCCGGCGCCCAGCAGGCCGCCGATGAACACCCGCTTGTGCCCCCACAGGTCACCAGCTTTGCCATACCCCGGGCCCACCACGCCGAACGCCAACATGGGTCCCGTGATGCACCAACTCATCGTGGCCTCAGAGGTGTGGAACTCGGTGGCGATGTCCTTCAACGACACGACCAGGATCGTGATGGTGAACGCCACGGTGAACAATCCCGAGAGCACGACGATGAGCAGCGCCCAGCGCCGTTCGAGACCAACGGATTGTGCAAGACGGCGCCGTAACACAATGGGCCACGCAACGACGGCAATCTCTTCGACCCCGGCACCATCGACCTCGATGGTGTCGCGGCCCGGGCCGGCGTGCAGCGTGCGGTCGACCCGCCCGGGTTCGCTCGGGCGGTGCGGGTCGCTCACTCTGCCAGCGGCAGCAGCGCCGCAGCGAGGCCTTCCACGGTCCAGCGATCGTTCTGCTCGACCTTGTCACCGAGGGCCCAGGTGTTCACCCGGGTGACGTTGCCGCCCTGCACCAAGAATGTCTCGCCCGTGAAGGGACAATCGGCAGTGGACAGATACGCCACCAACGGCGAGATGTTGGCCGGATCCCACATGTCGAACGCACCGGCCTTGGGCGCCATGATGTCGGGAAGCCCGGGTGTGGCCAGCGTGAGCCGAGTGCGTGCGCCGGGGGCAATGCAGTTGCTCTTCACGTTGTAACGCACCAGTTCCTTGGCCGCGATCTGGCTGAACGTGGCGATACCGGACTTGGCGGCGCCGTAGTTGGCCTGACCGGGGTTGCTGAACAGGCCAGAGGTCGACGACGTGTGCACGACGTTGCGCGGCTTGGTGACGCCGGCCTTGTGCTGTTCGCGCCAGTACGCGGCGGCCCAGCGGGTGGGAGCGAAATGGCCCTTGAGGTGCACTGCGATCACGGCGTCCCATTCCTCCTCGGTCATGTTGACGAGCACGCGGTCGCGCAGGATGCCTGCGTTGTTGACCAGGATGTCGAGATCGCCGAAGGTCTCGACGGCGCAGTTGATGAGTCGCTGGGCGCCCGACCAGTCGGCGACATTGTCGCCGTTGACCACGGCCTCGCCGCCCATCGCGCGGATCTCGGCAGCCACTTCCTGCGCCGGGGTCACGTCGGTACCGGTGCCATCGTTGGCACCACCAAGGTCGTTGACCACGATCTTGGCGCCTTCGGCAGCGAACAGCAGCGCGTGTTCACGGCCGATACCGCGCCCTGCTCCGGTGATGATGGCTACGCGTCCGTCAAGTGATCCCATGCGCTGAGACGCTAACGACTCTGCGGCAAAAGGGGCGAACGGGACTAGAAGTAGAACAGGTCGATCGCCGTGCCACGAACGATCTGCTGACCGACCACCACCGGGTTACCGGCCACCTGCACGGCATACAGATACCCGTTGGTATTGCCCGTGACCGTTCCCACCGTGAAGCCGGCGCTGACGAGCGCCTCCTGTATCGAGGCAAAGTCGAGGCCCGACAACTCGGGCAGCAGCACCAGATCGGGGCCCTTGGAGACAGCGATCGTGACCGATGAGCCGCGGTCCACCTTGGTGCCGGGTGCCAGCGATTGATCGGCAACCTGGCCGACGGGCACGGTCGAGCTGAAGATGTCGTCGGCGCGCACGATGGTGAGCTGTACCGCTGTGAGGGCCGCAGTGGCCCCTGTCTCGTCCAGACCGACGAGGTTGGGTACATCACGCGGGGCGGGACCTTTCGACACGGTGACCGCGATGACCGTGCCCTGAACGACCTCGGCACCCATGGTCAGGCTGGGCTGGGCCGGAACCGTCCACGACAGAACGGTGCCGGACGGCACGGTTTCGTCGTAGGCATCGCCGGCGACGGCAACGGCCAACGACATGCCGCTGAGCGTGGAGGTGGCGGCGTCCAGGGTCATGCCCGTGACATCGATGAGCTTGGGCAGCGTCGGGCCGTCGCTGACGACGAGCACGAAGGTCTTGCCCTCGTCGAACTTGGTACCCGCCGCCGGTTCGGTACGGATCACCTTGCCCTGCGCCTGGGCATCACTGCGCTCGGTCTGCACGATGAGCGTCCAGCCATCGTCGGCGATCTGATTCTCGGCGACGCCCTTGTCGAGGCCGACCAGATCGGGCACCTCGTGCGCGGTGGCGCCCATGGTGCGATACGCCACGAATCCACCAGCGACGAGCGCCAACGCCAACGCCAAGGTCGCCAGCACCCGACGGCCACGGTGGCGGGGTTCGACGGCCTGGTCATAGATCGGCACATCGGGAGCCGGTGCCGGCTCGGTCGGCGCAACGTCAGCGGCGACGACGGGCTCGGCGGTTGCCAGGTCTGGCTCGGCGGGCAACGACGCAGCACCGACGTGTTCGCCAAACTGCCCGCCACCTGCAATGGCGATGGGCGCCGGCCGGGGCAGGCGTTCTGCGGCCTGCATGAGCGCTCGCCCGAGCTCAGCAGCGGTGAACCGATCGGCGGCCAACGGACGGCCGGCACGCTCGAGCACAGCGGCGAGTGGGCCGAAATCGGCCGAGACCGGCATGAGCTTGTCGATGCGCGCGTTGAGCGTGGCCACGGTGGAATCAGCGGCGAAGGGCACCTGCCCGGTGACGGACTCGATGAGCACGAGACAGAGCGCGTAGATGTCCGAAGGCGGCCCGACAGTGCCGTCTTCGGCGCTGCCACCCTGAGCCTGTTCGGGCGAGGCGTAACGCGCTGCGTTGATACCCACAGCGCTCGGGTTGGCCCACACCTGTTCGGCCACCATCCGCGCCACACCGACATTGATCAACCGGAGACGACGATCGTCGCCGAACACCAGCATTGCCGGGCGCAGATCGCGGTGCACGATGCCACGACGGTGGATGTAGTCCAGGCCGCGGCACACATCGAGGCCGACCATGAGCGCCTGCGAGGGCGAGAGCAGCCGGCCACGGTCAAGGATGTCGCGCAGGCTGCCGCCGGCCAGGTATTCGAGCACGAGATACGGCCGCTTGACCCCCTCGAGCGTCTCGATACCCCAGTCATAGACCGCGTTCACGTTGGGATGGGTCAGCGACGATGCAACCTGTGCCTCGGCACGGAACCGCCGCTCGGTAGCTGGCGTGGCAGCCCACTCGGGCCCAAGGATCTTGACAGCAACCAGCCGTTGCAGTTGCTCGTCGACTGCTTCCATGACCGTTCCGTCGCCGGCGCTGCTCCGGCGTTGGTGCAAGCGGTACCGACCGGCCAGCAGGAGGCCTGAGAGCGCATCAATGGTCGCCATGGTGATTGGAACCTACCGTGTGGCGACGGCGAGTGGACGGCGGCTACGCCGGCAATGGATGCCAGCACCGGGTACAACACTGGATATTGGGCATCATGGGTGGTAATCGCCCGTTGAGCGAGGAGAATGACACGGTGAGTCGTCTCAGCCCCGTCGCCAAACGAAACATCGCCGGAGCCGCGGTCGGAATCGGCCTGCTGCTCGTGGTCCTCGGGATCAACGCCTCGGTCACCGGGCGCGATGCCCAGAACCTGCCACCGCAGATCCAGAGCATCAACCCCGTGCGCAGCGCAGCCCAGGTGCAGATGCAGGAGAAGATCCAGGTCGACCTCATCGATGGCTATACGGGCGTCCTCGTGGTCGACAACATCGAGCTCCCCGTGGTCAGCCTCGACGCGCTCCCCGCCGCAAGGCCGGGCCAGCAGGTGGACCTGCCGTTGTCGGTCATCTTCGAACCCGGCAACAACACACTGTCGTTCCAGCCCACCAAGGGTGCGCTGATCGAGAAATACAACACCGGTGTCAACACCGTTGTTGTGCGCTACTGGAAGATCGTCGACGGCCCGGCCGCCGCACGGTCGTTCACGTGGCAGTTCGACGTGATCTAGTTCGCGGCCTCGGTCGGTAGTTCGCCGGTGGCGAGCAGGTGCTCGAAGCCGGCGTCGTCGAGGATGCGCACCCCCAGGTCGGTTGCCTTCGCCAGCTTCGAGGCGCCCGGTTCGGCACCCACGACGACGGCGAAGGTCTTCGCACTGACGCTTCCCGGGCTCTTACCACCGCGATCCTTGATGGCCGCCTCGGCCTGCTCGCGTGTGTAGCCGGCGAGCGTGCCGGTGACCACCACGGCCTTGCCGGCCAGCACCTGGGCCTGGCGGCTGACGACCACGTTGCCGAACTGAACTCCGGCCGCGCGCAGCTTCTCGATGAACGCCCGGTTCTCGGGCTGGGCGAACCAGCGCACGATCGAGGCCGCGATGACAGCACCCACACCATCGGTGGTGGCGAGATCGGCCTCGGAGGCCTGCATGACAGCATCAAGGGTGCCGAAGGCGCGGCTCAAGCCCTCAGCAGCGGAGGGCCCGAGGTGCTTGATGCCGAGGGCGGTGAGCAGCTTCGGGAGCGGGCGGCCCTTCGAGCCCTGGATCGAGCCAACCAGCTTCTCGGCGCTGATGCGCCCGAATCCCTCGAGTTGCATCAGCGCCTCGACGCTGAGCGAGTAGATGTCGGCCGCGTCGTTGACCAGCTTGGCATCGCTGAGCTGAAACACCGTGCGCTCCCCGAGGCCCTCGATGTCCATCGCCCCACGGGTGGCGAAGTAGATGATGCGCTGATCGCGCTGGAACGGGCAACCGGGTTCGACACACCGAGTATCGGATTGGCCCTCGAGCCGCACCAATTCGCTGCCGAGCGGACACGAGCAGTGCGTGGGGAATTGCCACGGCTGACTACCCGCTGGCCGCAGCGCGATCACCGGCCCAACGACTTCGGGGATGACATCACCAGCCTTGCGCACCACCACGGTGTCGCCGGGACGCACATCTTTGAGGCGCACCTGATCCTGATTGTGCAGCGTGGCCATGCCCACCGTGGAGCCCCCGACGAAGACCGGTTCAAGCACAGCGAACGGCGTGGCCCGCCCGGTGCGGCCAATGGACACCATGATGTCGCGCAACAGCGTGGTGCGTTCCTCCGGCGGGAACTTGAACGCAATCGCCCAGCGGGGGGCGCGCGCGGTGAACCCGAGGCGCTCGCGCTGGGCGAGATCGTCGACCTTCACCACGCATCCGTCGATCTCGTAGGGCAGGTCGTGGCGGTGCTCTTGCCAATACGAGCAGAACTCGGCCACCTCGGCCAGACCGGTGACCACCGTGATCTTGGGGTTCACGGGAAAGCCGAGCGCAGCGAGGAACTGCAGGGTGCTGTGGTGCGAGCTGAACTCGGGTCCGCCCACGACCTCACCGAGCTGATAGCTCCAGAAGCTGAGCTCGCGGCTGGCGGTGACCGCCGAGTCCTTCTGGCGAAGGCTGCCAGCGGCGGAGTTACGCGGGTTGACGAACAACTTCTCGCCAGCGGCCATGGCTCGCTCGTTCATGGCCTGGAAGCTCGCCAGCGGCATGTAGATCTCGCCGCGGACCTCGAGCACCTCGGGCACCGGCGCAGTGAGCCGACGAGGGATGGCGGCAATGGTCAAGACGTTGGCCGTCACGTCCTCGCCAACGCGTCCGTCGCCCCGTGTGGCGCCCTGCACCAGCAGGCCACCCTCGTAACGCAGGCTCATTGCGAGACCGTCGATCTTCAGCTCGCACACGTAGGCCACGTCGTCGCCATCGAGGCCACGCGCCACGCGCTCGCCCCATGCGGTGAGCTCGTCGAGATCCATCGCGTTGTCGAGGCTGGTCATGGGCACCCGGTGGGCGACCGGGGCGAACGTGGCAGGGGCGAGCCCGCCGACACGACGCGTGGGCGAGTCGTCGGTGACCGCTTCGGGGTACTGATCCTCGAGACGTTGCAGCTCGCGCATGAGCTCGTCGAACTCGACATCGCTGACGGTGGGGTCGTCGAGTTCGTAGTAGCGGTAGATGTGGTCGGCGAGCTGCGATCTCAGCGCAAGGATGCGAGTTTGGATGTCAGACGGGACGGCCACATCAGAACCCTACCGACGCGGTGTCACGCGCCGAACGCAAAACGCGTGGCCGCAGCCTGATCCCGCACACGGCGGGACAGCTCGGCATTGATGCGCAGCACCCGTTCGGCAACGGCCGGGCTGTGCGTGCCAAGGCCACACTCGGGCGTGATGAGGCTCTGCTGTCGCAGCAGCGATGGATCGCACCCGCGCTGCACGAGCTGGCACCACAGGGCACACAGCTGCTTCCATGGACGCTCGGCCGTCATGGGCACCGGACCGGCAGTGGCCACGGCACCCCAGGCAATCCAACCGCCACTGTCGAGATAACGCTGCAGATAGCCGGCGCTGTCGACGAGCGACGGGCGCGCCGGCACCACCAACAGGGTGGGACCGGCAGCGATGAGCGACGACAGGTCAGCTTCTGCGCAGCAGTGCACGCCCGCGACTGCGACGGGTTCGATGACCGCAAGTGCCCCCGACAGCAGGTCGGCCGCGACATCGGGCGGCAACGCGAAGCCAGGTTCCAACACTGCGTCGAACCCTGGCTCGTCGAGCACCACGATCTGTTCGCAGCCGGGCAGCGCCGCTGACACCGCCTCGAGGAGCCGTTGGACGTGCGAGCGGACGGCGCGCACGGCGACATCAAACGCCGTGCTCGCCGGAACTCCGGCGCGCTGCAGGGCGAGGCCCAACGTGATGGGTCCGACGAACTGCCACTTGATGGGGCCGGCCAACCCCGCCGTGGTAGCCGCCGACAAGAAGGAACGGAAGCTGGCGAAGGCCTCGTGGTCGAGATCTGTGTGCACCGCAGACAGGGGATCGATGCTGGCGGCATCGACCGCAATCGATCCGTACTGACCCACGGTCACACCACGGAGCCCCACGAGCGCTTGGGCGATCATGTTCTCGGCGGGCGACCGCTTCGGCAGTGTGGGGATGGTGACGATGTCGGTGCCCGACATGCTCAACGACAGCGCATCGGCAATGGACAGGTGCGGCAGGCTGCCGACCGCCATGGACATACCGCCCTGCACCCGGGTTGACACACGCGACGGGGTGGAGAAGCGGTGTGTAGAGGACTGTGCTGACATCACCGCTCCCTTCCTGGATCGACATGGCATCTGCTGGTTGGTGAGTACTTGGGCGGGCAGAAGATTTCAGGAGTTATCGTTACACAACCGGCCAGGAAAAAGCCGAACCGTTCTTGTGAGAACCGTGATATTCATCAACGATGACGATTCGAGACATGTGCATGCAAACTCAACGATCTGGACGTGGCGTGCATTCATGTGGTAGCCGTTCATGAGCGGTCGCGCCAATGCGCCGCTGTGGCTCGTCCGAGCGGTCTGGTTGGCGCAGCCTCTGGCCTTCGTCACGATGCTCGATGATGCCACCGCGCACCTCCCCGATTCGGGACGTGTCGTCGTTGCCGTGTCCGCGTGGACCATCTGGGCTGCCGTACTTCTGGCCGCCCTGGTGCCCAGTACGGTCAGCATCACCACCGGCCGTTTGGCCGCACCGATGTTGCTCGCCACCGCCGCGCTCTGCGGGGTCACCGGCGTAGCAGGTTGGCGATTGGCCCTCGGCATGGGTGCTGCCGTGGTGACCACGCTGGTGTGGTTCAGCGGCGAGACAGGGACAGCGCTGGCGCAGGGTTCGGCCTACGGATCCGAGCAGCGCTTCCCGCTGAAACCGCCGGTGCCATTGCTGGTGCCGATGTTCGTGTCCTGGGCGGTGTTGTGTGCATCCACGCTCGGCGCCATCGTGCTGCTGGCCAATCGATCGTGGGGTGCCGGGATCGTCGTGCTGGCCGTCGCGTTGGCGGTTGCGTACTTCGTGGGGCCGCGGTTCCACCAACTGTCACGCCGCTGGCTCGTGGTGGTCCCGGCCGGGGTTGTCGTGCACGATCCGATGATGCTCACCGAAAACGCTCTGTTCCGCACCACCCAACTCGCTGCGCTGCATCTCGCCCCGGCCGACACCGAGGCCGCCGACCTCACCGGCGGCACTCCCGGCGCGGCGATCGAGATCGTCCTGCACCAGATGGACACCATCGTCAGGACCGGCACCCGCTCCGACCCCGCCGGCACGGCGCTGCACGTGCTCAGCGTGCTCGTCAGCCCAACCCGTCCGGGCAAGGTGCTGACCGCTGCTGCGGGTCGCCGCCTCCCCGTGGGCTGACCCGAGGGGCCGAGCGATGATCGCCCTCCTCATCGCCGGCTCGATCGCGTGCGGTGTCTCATTGGTGGCAACAGGCCTGCTGACACGATTGTTGCGGCGGCGCGGACAGAGCCAACCCATCCTCGAGAAGAACGCTGCCAACCGAGTGGTCCCCCAGCACCAGCACAAGGCCGGCACGCCCACCATGGGTGGCCTCGCCGTACTCGCCGCTGCGCTCACCGGGTATCTGCTCAGCCATATCCGTCAGGGCGTGGTGTTCTCGAACCAGACGCTGGTCATGATCGCCGGCGTGCTGACCATGGCGTTGGTCGGATTCATCGACGACTACATCAAGGTTCGCAAACGACAGAACCGCGGCGTGTTGTGGAAACTGAAGGGCTACATCACCCTGCTGTTGTCGTTCGGCATCGCCGCCGCGCTGGTGCTCACCAGCGACATCGACACACGGCTGTCGCTCACCCGTGCAGACCTTCCCGGCTGGCATCTCGGACCCGTCGTGTGGGTGCTGTGGGCGGGGGCGATCATCTTCGCCACCACCAACGCGGTCAACGTCACCGACGGCCTCGATGGCCTCGCCGGCGGGTCGGCGATGTTCGGCTTCATCGCCTTCGCCGTCATCGCGTTCATCGGGTTCCGCAACCCGACGATCTTCCCATCGATCATCAACCCCTACGACCTGGCTGTCTTCGCCGCCGCCTTCGCCGGGGCATGTGCCGGCTTCCTCTGGTGGAATGCGGCGCCCGCCAAGATCTTCATGGGCGACGTGGGCGCCCTGGGCCTCGGTGCGGCACTCGCCCTGCTCGCGCTGTCCACCGACACACAGCTGCTGCTTCCGGTCATCTGCGGGCTCAACGTGATCGAGGCCGGCTCGGTGGCCATCCAAATGGGCGTGTTCAAGGCAACCCACGGGCGCCGCAGGGTGTTCAGGCTCTCGCCCATCCATCACCACTTCGAGATGGCCGGCTGGCCCGAGACCACCGTGATCATCCGGTTCTGGTTGATCGCCGGGTTCTTCGTGATGTGCGGTCTCGCAATCTTCGTCGCCGACTTCACGGCGCAGGTCGGCCGCTGAAACAACGACGACGGCAACGACGACGCCCGAGGGTGTCAGGTGACGAGGGTCAGGTGATTTCGGTGCCGTTGGGTCGGTGGGTGTGCCAGTTGCCGTTGGTGTCGCGGGTGGTGGTGTAGCCGCGGGTTTTCCAGCGGTTGTGTCTGGGGCAGAGCGGGGCTGCGTTGGCGATGTTT
>WLMZ01000075.1 GCA_009726095.1 Actinomycetota bacterium | reverse complement strand
GTCGTCGTTGCTCTCGCCGACGTTGGCGACCGCCTCGCCCAACTCCCTGCGCTCGATCTGGCCATCGTCGACCTGTCGTTCCCGCAGGAACAGGGCACAGGAATCCGGGCCCTGGTGGAAATCCACACCGCATATCCGGCAGCCAAGCTGGCGATCATCACCCAGGGCGACGCATGGGTCGCCGAGATCCTGCGCGATGCATGGGAGCTCTTACCGGTCGGCACGGTCATCTCCAAGAGCGCACCCCTCGCCTACCAGCTCGATGCCATCAGCTCGGTCCTCCGGACAGGCACGGCCGAGATCGACCCGGCGATTCGACCGCTCCTACCGACGCATCGTTCTTCACACCGCACCGCCGCGAACTTCGTGCATCTGGTGCACCACGCCGGCCATGCCAAGTTGTGGAGGGCGCTGATGTCCACCGCCGAGCCCAGCTACAAAGAGATCTCCGACATCACCGGGCTCAAGCTGAACACGGTGAAGAACTATCGCGCGCAACTCCTCCCAGACCTCAAGCTGCACGGGCTGCACGAACCAACGCTGCCCCAGATGCGCGACTTCGCACTTCGGTGCCAGCCGTTCCTCGAACCGTTCCTCGAGACACGTCCCTCGGCATGAGACGCCTGCTCACCGGTCTCGCTGCCCTCGCCTTCGGCTTCATCGGCTCGTTGGCTGCCTTCAGCGCCAGCGATTCGGCGGGGCGCGAACGACCCGATTCGGTGAAGTTGGGCAGCCTCGACTTCGAGGCCTACTGCAAACTGCAGTTCGGAGGGTCCTCCGTCGCTGTCCTCACGCGCACAGACCTGCGCGGTTGGCGATGCGCCATTCGCCAGAACGGCATTTTTGCCACGGTCGAAATCGATACGAACGCCGCCTGCGCTGCATTGTTCGACCATTCCGCATATGCAGTCCCCGACGACCCCCTCGTTTCGTCGAGTTGGCAATGCCAGCGCGATCTCTGACGCCGGCGACCAGTGCTCAACCCCGGCCGACGACCAAGTCGTATTGAACCAGCAGGTCGTTGACACCCTGGGAAGCAAGCGCCAATGCTTTGGCGGGCGGCGTATGCCGCTCGACGATGGATCGCAGGAGATCGCGCAGCACCTGGTCCACATCACCGCCCGGCCCGTACAACGCGCCCGCCGTCGCAGCTGAACCTGCCATGTGGAGCAACTGGTCATAACCGACGCGCAACTGGGGGTGCCGGCCCCATGCAGCGACCACCGCAGGGTCGGCGGCAACCGCCTCGCCGGGAGGTATGTACCCGGTGGCAGCATCGAAGGTCGCCAGAGGGCTCGGCGACGTGAGCCACCGTATGGCCTCCCAAGCAGCGCCGGCACGAGTTGGTGAGCCGTTGTCAAGCAGCCACATCGCGTTGCCTCCCACCGTTGCACCAACACCGGGACCGGGCATCGGCGCAACCCCCACCACCAAGCCCGGGAAGGCACCGTTGTCGATATAGGAAAACACGTCACCAAGGGCAGCCGAAGTGTGAATGGACATGGTTGCCCCATCAACGGGGTCGACGATGCGGACAAGGTCGTCGAAGCTCGACGAGTTCCCCAGCACGGCCACCCCGCCACCAGTTGACATGACATCGGCGATCCACTGCATGGCAGTGCGGTTCTCGGGCGTGTCAAAGTCGACGGTGATGGCCTCACCATCGCGACCATTGTTCGGCGTGGCCACGAGCTCGTCGCGTTTCGCGGCCCATTGATTGATCAGGAACGAGGCAAGCGCCTCGTGCACCACGAGGCCGTGCGGGCTGGCTCCACTGGCGACGATCTGCATCGAGGCGGCAATCAGTTCATAGGCGGTGCGCGGCGGATTGGTGGGGTCCAGTCCGGCCGCACGCATTTCGGTTGCGTCGAAGATCAGTACCGGGGTCGACACGCCGTACGGCAGCGCCTGCAATTCCCCACCCATGCTGTACGTGGCGGCCACGACCGGCAGCAGGTTTCGGGCGATGGTGTCTCCGGGGAAGCACTCGCCCGGCGTGATGATGGCCTTGCTGTCGGCCAGCTGACGCAAACTGCTCGAAGCCGTCAGCACCACGTCTGGCCACTCATTGCGCGGCACGGCCTGGAGTTGCTTGAAGAGGGCGTACTGCCCATCGAACTTGAGCGTGGTGACACGGATGCCCGGGTGTTCTTCGTTGAATCTCGTGACCAGCTGCGAAAACGTGTTGTTGGCCTGTTCACCATCGAGCACGTGCCAGATGGTGACGTCGGTCGGCTCGGCCGAACCGACAGCCGGGCGGACGCACCGCTGGGCTGCGCTGCTCGTCGTGCCCGGCTCCGTGGTCGAGGAGTCAACGGTTGATGTCGGGGCCACCGCCGCAGTGAGATCTGACGCTGTCAACGACGGCTCGGCCCCCGAGCACGACCCGAGCGCTAGGACTGCCACGAGCGTGGCGAGCGCGCGCAATTTGTACAATGCTCCCCCTGCCCCTGACCGGCCGCACATCTGCGATGCCGGACCACCCGGTCATCCTACGAAGATCTGTCGACAGGCAGCTGCATGGTGGCGTAATCGTGACCCCCGGTGCCGACTCGGGTCAGTCGTCGATGTCGGCGCCGCCCTTGGGACGCATCGGCAACGTATGCCGCCACTGACCATCGAGCTCGTGCAGTGCCGCCGCAACCGCCGGGGCCGTGGGCACCAACCCGATCTCGCCGACACCTTTGATACCGAACGGCGAACGGGGCTGGGGCACCTCGACGAGTTGCACCTCGATGGTCGGTACGTCCTTCGCGCGCAGGATGCCCAATGAGCGCAGGGTCGTGTTGGTGGGGAACCCAGTGTCGGGATCGTGCGGGAACTGCTCGCTCAAGGCGTACCCAAGGCCCATGTGCACGCTGCCCTCGATCTGGCCCTCGCACAGCAATGGGTTGACGGCATGGCCGACATCGTGCACTGCCACCATTCGCTCGATCAATCCAGTGGCGCGGTCGATGATCGCCATCTGTGCTGCGTAGCCGAACGCTGCGTGGATGAGCGGCTGCGGGTGCTCGGGATCGCCGATCTTCTGGGTCCAATCGACGAGGTGTTCGCCGACGTAATCGACGCCGATGGCGCATCCGCCAGCGAGCGCAGTATGAGCAGCCTGCGACACCGAACCGGCGGCCATCAGCGTGCCGCGCGACCCGGTGGTCTGGCCGAATCCGAGTTCGCGGGTGGTGTCGACGATGACCTCGATGCGGTTCGGGTCGACACCGAGTTCCTGCGCCGCCACCTGCAATGCCACCGTGTGCACGCCCTGCCCCATCTCGGTCCACCCATGACGAACCTCGATGTCGCGACCATGCCCATCGGGGACGGCACGGAAGCGCACCACGGCGCGGCACAACTCGCGAAAGCCGTTGCCGAGGCCGCTGTTCTTCAGACCCAGGCCGAGGCCCACCGCCTTACCGGCGGCGCGAGCGGCGTCGTACCGGTCCTTGATGGCGTCGAGGCACGCCTCCGCACCGGCACAACCATCGTCCATCACCTGACCCGGGCCCCACACGTCGCCGGGGTGGATGACGTTGAGCTTGCGTATCTGCCAACCCGAGATACCCACCTGTTCGGCGAGTCGGTCGAGCACGCCCTCCATGCCGAACTGTGCCTGGTTCGCGCCAAACCCGCGGAACGCCCCGCACACCGGGTTGTTGGTTCGCACCGCGACCGCTGTGACGTCGATGGCAGGCACCCGGTACGGGCCGCTGGCATGGCCGGCTGCACGTTCGAGCACCTTCATTCCCACGCTCGCATACGCTCCCGAATCACCAACGGCATGGACGCGAACTGCGGTGAGGCGGCCGTCTGCATCGCAGCCTGCCCAGTATTCGAGCTGAATCGGATGCCGCTTGGCGTGCATGCGCAGGCTTTCCTCGCGGCTGACCGTGCACTTCACGGGGACCTTCAGCCACCATGCCGCCAGCGCCGTATGCGCCTGATTGCACATGTCTTCCTTGCCCCCGAACGCGCCGCCGTTGGAGACCAGGGTGACGACCACTTGGTCGTTACCGACGCCGAGCATGCGCGCGATGTCATTGCGGTCGTCCCACACTCCCTGCCCGCCGCTGTAGACGTGCAGGACACCATCGGCCCCCGGCACCGCAAGCGTGCTCTCGGGTTCCAGGAACGCATGCTCGATGCGCTGGGTCTGGAACACCTCGTGCACGGTGTGGGCGCTGACCGCCAGCGCCGCGTCCACATCGCCCCGTGCGTATTCGCTGGTGCTCAAGACGTTCGAAGTGGTACCCCACACGGCAACCTGCGCACCGGGCAACAGCGCAGCGATCGGATCGGTGACCGGTACGAGCGGGCTGTAGGTGACCTGCACGAGCGCAGCGCCAGCCCGTGCGTGTTCACGCGTGTCGGCCACCACGATCGCCATCACGTCGCCCGCATAGCTGGTACGACCGCCGATGGGGATCATCACCGGCCAGTCCTTGTAGATGATGCCCACCATCAGCTCGCCGGGGATGTCGGCTGCAGTGAAGACGGCACGAACACCCGGCGCAGCCTGTGCACCCGAGACATCGATCGCCAGCACGTCGGCGCGAGTGTGCTCGGCCAGATGCAGCGCGGCGTGCAGCATGCCCGGCACGCGCATGTCGTCGATGTAGCCACGATCCCCGAGTGTCAGTTCGCCCGCCTCGTATTTTGCTCCGGCACCGCCGACAACGCCCGACAGCGCGGGCGTGAAGGTCTTGCCCTGTGCCACACCTTCGATCGCGTCGAGCACCTTGACGTAACCCGTGCATCGGCACAGATGCGCACCGAGGTGGCGAGCCATGTCATCGCGTTTCAGGTCGGCACCCTTTTTGTCGATCTGGGCCTTGGCGCGCATCACGATGCCCGGGATGCAAAAGCCGCACTGCAGGCCACCGCACGCCGCAAATGCCTCTGCGAAGCGTGTGCGTTCGCCGGCGTCGACACCCTCGAGGGTGACCACCGACTTCCCGGCCAGTTTGGCCAACGGCTGCTGACAGCTGACCACTGCCTTGCCATCGATCATCACGGTGCAACACCCGCACTGGCCACTGGGAGAGCAACCGTCCTTGGGCGAGGTGATGTCGAGCTCGTCGCGCAGCGCCGACAGCAGGTGCGGATGATCGGAACGCACGCTCACGGGTACGCCGTTCACCTGGAATGACACAGTGGATGGGGCGGCGGAATCGGTCACGTTTTACATTTTGTCAAAGCCGCAGCCATTTGGGAACATCGCGACGAAGAAGGCTTGCGGTGGCGAGCAGTTCACCGGGTCTCGGCTCCCGATTCGACGCCAGCTCCGACATAGGTCTCGAGCACGCGCTGCATGTTGATGATGCGGATTTCCTCGCCCGACAAGGTGAGGTGGGTGAAGCCCGGTTGGTGCAGTCCGCGCTGGAAGCGCTTGAGCATCCCAAGGTCCTGGTCGATGACCACCCCGAGGCTCGCCTCGGCGGGCAGCGCTACATCGAAGGGCTTCGCCGGTGGCGCCCCATCTGGCGCACGGTAGAGCAGGAACATGGTGAGTTCGGCTTCGTCGGGCGACGGTCCAGGGCGCGAGGTGAGCACGTTGACCATGTCACCCCAGACCAACACGGTGGTGTTGGGGAACAGGTTGTACTGCGAGAGGCGCAACAGGCCATCGGTGTCGTAGCCCGCCAGGTCAACGCCGCGGGTGGCCTGGTGCTGGCGGATGCGCTCGGCGATTACGTCGCGGATGGTCTCGCCCTCGGCGAGAGCTGGCACCGGGCACACGCTCTTGAATGCCGGGCCCATTCGCTCGCCCTGCGTGACGATGAACGAGTCCCACACGGCCTGGTCGCTGCGGTCGCGTAGACGCGGGCTGGCAATGCCGTAGCGCTGATGCGAAACCGAGTGATGGTCCCACACATGTTGCTCGGTGTTGACGTCGTCGATGCTGGCCAGCATCTCCGGATGTATCCCCTGCACGTGATAGGTCTCGCTGAACCCGTCGGCAACCACCTTCCAGTTGCTGGCCACCTGCGAGAGCGTGGTGAAGCTGCACTGGAACTCATCGAGATGCGCCCAGGCGCTGTCGGAGGGGACGCCCTCGAGATACTGGTGCAGCGGCGCAGCGCTGGTGTCCAGGTTCACGAACACCAGCGGCCCCCATGCGTCGACCTGCACCGCCACCAGGGCCAGCTCGTCGTTGTCCAACACCCCGAATCCCTTGCGGGACGGCACTTCGCGCAGCGCACCGGTCAGGTCCCACGCCCAACGGTGATACGGACAACGCAGTTCGGACAGACCCGAGCCGCTGCCCTCGCAGATGGTGTTGCCCCGGTGCATGCACACGTTCTGAAAGGCGCGCAAGGCGCCGTCGTCGGCACGCACGATGATCACGCTGAGCCGACCGCAGCGGTACTCGTAGAAGTCGCCCGGCTGGCGCACATGGTCGAGCGTGCAGGCAACCTGCCACACGCGTGGCCACATGCGTTCGGCCTCGAGGGCAGCAAACGCTGCCGAGGTGTAACGCGACGCTGGCACCCTGACGGGCACCGCCACCGGCGGGCCCGCTGCGGCCCGCACGGCACCGCCCTGCTCGGCGGCTACGGGTCGGGTTCCGTCCATGACGGCGACGCTACTTGGGCCCGGCGGGCAGCACGACCCCACGCTGGCCGGTGATGCGGCCGTACAACTCGGGGCGGCGGTAACGGTCGAAGTCGAACAGTGTGCCCTTGTAGCGAGCACACCAATCGAGGTCGCAGCGGGCCACGATCAGTTCGTCGCCGGTGGTGAGTGTCTGGGCAACGATCTGCCCGCTGGGCGCAACGATCATCGACTGCCCCAGCGAGTCGACACCCTCTTCGACGCCGGCCTTCGCGACACCGACCACCCATGTGCCGTTCTGGTACGCACCGCTTTGCATCACCAACGCGTTGTGGAAACCCTGCAAGATGTCCTGACTGGGGTCGGGCACGTAGTGGATGGGGGTGTTGTAACCGCACAGGATCATCTCGACACCCTGCAGGCCCATCACCCGATAGCTCTCGGGCCAGCGGCGGTCGTTGCAGATCATCATGCCGATCAGGCCGTCGAATGCGCGCCACACGCCGAACCCCTCGGAGCTTGGCTCGAAGTAGTACCGCTCGGCGTGCTGGAACGGTCGGTCAGGCTCATGGTGCTCGTGCCCGGGAATGTGCACCTTGCGATAGGTGGCCACGATGGAGCCATCGCGCTCGACCAGGGTCTGTACGTTGTGGCGATGCGTCGATCCGTCGGCAGCGGACTCGAGCAGTGCGTAGCCGAGACAGAAGCCGATACCGAGCCGTGCCGCCTCGTCGAACAACGGTTGCGTGTCGGCGTTGGGCATGGCGGTCTCGTACCAGTGATCGGCCTCGGTGATGTCGTCCACGAACCAGCGCGGGAAGAACGTGGTGAGTGCCAGCTCCGGGAACACGACCAGTTGCACGCCATGGTCATGTGCCTGATGGAGCAGGGCGATGAGCCGTTCAACCACGCCGGCGCGTGAGTGATCGCGTTGAATGGGGCCGAGCTGGGCTGCGCCAACAGTGAGGATGCGGGACATACTCACCCCACCTTTGTGGCAGCACCCCGATGCAGTCAAGTAACCAGCACTGGCGGCGTGCACGCACTGGGTCCGGTGGGTGCAACCGGACGGGCAACCTGCACCAGCTCCATGGTCCCATCGGACACCAGCCATGCCAGCCCGGGCCGTGCGACGATGGGGAGCCGCCGGGGTAGGACCACGCCGAGGAGATCGCCCTCGATGTCGGTGCATGCGGCCATCACCAGGCCAAGCCGGGATCGCCGCACGGCGGTGGTCCAGTGGCCGTAGGCCGCGCGCAGCGCCTCCGGCCGACCTGCAGCGAGTACGGTCACGCCGTCGCGGCGGCTGGCGATCAGTGCCGTCAGCGCACCCGTGTGGTCGTCGATCAGTTCGGCGTCGTCGAGAACGATCAACGCCGGTCCGGCGCCAGGCACGCGTTCGAGCAGAGCCAACAGGTCATTGAAGACCCGCCCGGCGCGCGCGCTGCTGCGCCGCGGGGCCATTGAGGCCACCCAGCCTGCGGGATGCGCCTGCATCCATGCGCCGACAATGGTGCCGACCGCGGTGGTGCGCCCGCTGCGCGATGGCCCGATCACCAGTACGTGCTCGCCACCCGCAACGGGCAGGAAGCTGGGCTGCAGCGCCTCGAAAGAGAGCCCAACTGGCAGCACCGACTCGTCGCCGATCACCATGGCAGAGGGTAGGTGCTCGCTGTCGAGCTCAGTCGGGAGTTCGCCCAACGACCGTTGCTGACGCCGCACAGCACCGGGGAAGGACTGCGTGGGATCGCACAGTGCCAGTTGCGCCTCGCGGCGCGACGTTGCATCCACCAGCCGACCGGGGACCGCCGCCGGCACAAGGGCCGGCGGTACTCCGAGAAGCACTGCATCCAACGGATCGGCGAGGTGCATGATCCACCGCTGAGCGATATGGCTGAGCATCCATGAGGGCACGCTGCCTGGTTGGTTCGTTGCAAGGACAACAACAATGCCGACAGCCGGTCCCTCAGCCATGATCGAATCGAGCTGGGAAAGTTGGTCGAACCGATCGTCGGCATCGAGAGCGCTGCGCAGCGCGCCCACGCCATCGATCATCAGCACCATATGGCTTCGGGCAACGCCGGGTCCGGCCACCTTGCGGGTCCTACGCTCGCCATCGAGCAGAGCGAGCAGGCGGACAAGCCGTTCCCGTTGGTGCAGGCCAACGACACCTGCACAGTGGGGCGCCGACTCCAAGGCGTGCAGTCGGGCATCGCCCATTGCGTCGATCACGAACAACTCCACCGTCGGATCGGCCAATGCCAACCGCGCGCCAAGCGACACCAACGCGCCCGTGCCCCCCATGCCGCTGGCACCGCAGACCAACAGATGCCCCTGCCCGGGGTCCCACTGCAGCGGCAGCCGGCGCTGCTGGTCGGGATCGTCGATCACCCCCACCACACCGGCCCCCATCCCAGCAGCAGCAGCGAGCATCTCGAACGTGAGCATCGTCTCCAACGGTGGCAACCAGACCCGTTCGGGCTCGACGATGGCCATCGAGAGGGCGGCACTACGAATCGCTGCGGCGAGCAGGCCGAACTCGGACGGCTCGCCCGGCGCGCAGCGGGCGGCCTGGAACGCGACGGCCGTATCGTTGCCTGTGCGCAGCAAGGCCCGGCCCGGTATCGCCCGCGGCAGCGCCGCCGCTGCACTGTCGCCGATGACGTCGATGGAGTCAGAGCCGTGTTGCACGCGCAGGGCGATACGCAGGTTGGTGTTGGCGCGGATGTCGTCGCTGACAACGCCGTGTGGGCGCTGCGTTGCCAAGATCAGGTGTACCCCGAGGCTGCGTCCGCGCTGTGCCACGCCCAACAACGCACCCATGAAATCGGGCTGCTGCACGGCGAGCGACGCGAACTCGTCGATCACCACCACCAACCGCGGCAGTGGTGGCAGTGGCGTCGCCAGCATGCGGCTCGACGGCGCAGCGGACTGCATCGCCCGGTAGTCGGTGAGATCGGTGGCGGCAACGCTGCGTAGGCACTGCTCGCGGCGACGCAGTTCGGCTTCCAGGCTGCGCAGCGCCCGCTCGGCAAGACGGTCGTCGAGATCGGTCACCACACCGACCACGTGCGGTAGCGCCGCGCAACCGTCAAAGGTGGACCCGCCCTTGTAGTCAACCAACACGAAGGTGATGTGATCGGGTCCCTGTCGCGCCGCCAGGCCGACAACGATCGTGCGCAGCAACTCGCTCTTGCCCGACCCGGTGGTACCGGCGATCAGGGCGTGGGGGCCGTCGCTGACGAGGTCGATCTCGACCACGCCATCGATGGCCACTCCGATTGGCACACACGGCGCCGGGTCAGCGCCGTTGGCACGCCACCGCGCCTCGATCCGTCGGGCCAACGCCGTCTCGCCCGTCTCCATCCGGCCCGGCTCCCGCCCGGCCTGCTCCTGCCCGGCCTGCTCGTGCCCGCCGGGCCGGCGCGGTTCACCGAGCAGTTCCAGCAACCCGACGGTGGTCGGGATGGCCGAGTTGTCGTTGCGTGCTTCCGGATCGGAAAAACAGGCGATGGCCGCTGCAGCGTCGCTGGCGCGCTGCGCCGACACCCCGACGTATCGAACCGGGTCGGGCAATGCCGACACGCGCGTGTCGGGCGTGAATCGCGAGCGACCCTGACGACCCAGTTCCAGCGCGCTTGTGGCAACGGCGGGCACCTCGTCCGACGTGGCGCACAGCACGACTGCCGCGACCGGGCGGCTGCCAGCAAGCAGCCGGCGCAGTGTGCTGTTCCGTACGGCGAACAGATCGGGGCGATCCACCACGAGCAACAACAACCGGTCGTCATCGCTCATCAGCATTGCTTCCAGTTCGGCCGCTGCCATGTCGGCGACGACGCGCGGGGCACCGGCTTCATCCCGAGCGTGGGCCAGGCGGCCGAAGCCCTGCCACTCAGCAGGCCGCTGCGTCACGACCGCGAGCTGCCAATCGGCCGGACCACTGGACGCAGCGAGCTGCACCACCACCGAGCGCGCAACGGCCATCGAAAGTGAAAGATCGCCAACCAGGGCGATGACCGAGCGGCCCTCGAGTCGCACCGTCACCGGCAGATCAGCAAGACGGGCGGCCGACTCGATGGAGCTCCAGATCTCCGGAGGCGTGTCGGCATCGGCGCCGACCACGTTCGGGGTCCATGACACATCACCGATCCCGAGCGACACCGTGAACGCATCGGGGTCGCCGGCACGCACCGACCACAGCGCGCCGTGGTGGGTGTGCATCGCGGCAAGGGCGCGGCCGAGGGTCGGCGCCGCCGCAAGGTGCGCCTCACCGGCACACCGACGCTGCTTGTCGAGCGCTGCGGCGAACGCGTCCATTTCCCGTTGGTGTTCGAGGCGCGCTCCCCGCCGGGATTTCACCATGCCCGCACGCTGAGCCGCCCACGTCGCGAACGCCACCACTGCCCCCATGAGACCGAACAGGAGGAACATCACCTGATGCACCACGACCGCCATCACCACAGACCCGGCAACCCCGGCCATGGTGGGTAGCAAACTGCCTCCGGCCGCTCCTGTGGGTCGCAGCGGTCGGGGGATGCGCAACGGTGCGGGAGCGAAGTCGGGCAGGGCCCGTGGTGAACGCATGAAGGGCACCGACGGGCCTGCGTGTCGGTCATCGGGGTCCGGTTGCCGCGCCCCACCATCGACACCATCGACACCATCGACACCATCGACACCATCGACGGGTCCTGACCCACGGCCGAGGTGGCAACGCAACTCCAACAGGCTGTCGCCGAGCTCCACCCTTTGGCCCTGCTGCACCGGCGATGGGCCCGATATCGCCACACCATCCACCGTCAGTGCTGCCAGACCAGCGACCTGCGTGATGACAGCGGCTCCGACGCCGCTCACCTCGATCTGGGCATGGTGCGGCTGCAAACCTGCGTCACCGCAGCACACGGCTGCACTTGCGGACCGACCGACGAAATACCGACCGGGAGCAAGCCGGGAGACGCCACCCGCATCTGGTCCGGCGATCCACACCGCATCGACACACGCCAGCTCGTTGCCCGGCGAACACACGCCAGGAGAAAGGGACTTGTCGGTCATGGTGCACTGAGTGCGCCGAGTGCCAGTCGGAGGAAGCAGCGGGCACGATCGTGGGGGCGATTGACTGCTTCTTGACGATGACGGGTCAGCCAGTGTGGGTAGCTGTGAGGGGGCCTGTGAGGGTGCACCCGCACGCTGCCGGACATGACAAACACACGATTTCCCTCACGTGATACCCACCCCACCCACACGCACAGCCGCAACGAGGTCGCGAGAAGGGCCACCACGGGTGGCGGTCAGGCGCCCGTGCTGTGCCGCCTCCACGACGAGTGGCACCACATCTCCATCCGGTCCAGCGAGTTGCGGACCGTGCGGACCTGGGGGCTGCCGGGTTTGCCGGTGCAGTCGCTTGATGAGGTGCTCGCCCGCTGCGGCTATCGCCCCGCGCCCGGTGCCGGACAGGCCCCGCCTGTCGCCGCCACCGCCACCGCCACCGCCACCACTGCCGGCACCCCCGACCACTACGAGGACTACCTGCTGCAGGTCATGTACCTGGCCCGGGCCGAGCCGTTGGCGGCACGCATCGTGCTGCAGCGCATCCTGCCGGCACTGGTGGCCGTGGCCAATCGACACGCCGCCAGCCATACCGATCGTCACGCAATGCTCGACGAGCTGGTGGCCAACGCCTGGCCGATCATCCGCCGCTACCCCTGCGAGCGACGACCACGCCACATCGTGCCCAACCTTGTGCGCGACACCTCGTTCGAGACCTTCGTGCGGCCGGTCCGGCGCAAGTCATCGGGCGAGGTACCCATGACGCATGACCAACTCGATCGTCCCACCCACGAGCCCGTCATCGGGGCCCTCGAGGAGCTGGTCGCAGTGCTGCACGAGGCGCGTCGGCTCGGTCTGGCGCAGGCCGACATCGACCTGCTTGCGCAGATCGTGACCATGGGTCGTCCCGAGGAGGTGGCGTTGGTTCTCGAGGTGACACCGCGCACGGTGCGCAACCACCGCGACGCGATCGTGCACCGACTCCGCAACATCGTGCGAGAGGCGGCATGACCGCCGCACACATCAGCGGAAGCGGCGCAAGCGCAAGCTGTTGGTCAACACGAAGATGCTCGAGCTGGCCATCGCCAGCCCAGCGATCACCGGGTTCAAGAAGCCGAACGCCGCCAGGGGTATGGCAGCCACGTTGTAGGCAAACGCCCAAAAGAGGTTTACCTTGATGGTCCCGAGCGTGCGTCGGCTCAGGCGCAGCGCATCGGCTGCACCACGGAGATCGCCGCTGACAATGGTGAGATCGCTCGCCTCGATCGCGGCATCGGTGCCAGTGCCCATGGCAATGCCCAGATCGGCCTGGGCCAGGGCAGCAGCATCGTTCACGCCGTCACCCACCATGGCCACCGTCGCACCACCGGCCTGCAGTCGCTTCACCACGGCGACCTTGTCGTCGGGCATGACCTCAGCGATCACGTCGGACTCCGGTATGCCCACCTCGGCTGCCACAGCGACAGCTGTGGCGTGGTTGTCGCCGGTGAGCAACACCGGCCGCAAGCCGAGGGCGCGCAGCTTGTCGATGGCCTCACGACTGGTCGGCTTCGGGGTGTCGGCAACAGCCACCACCATGCGGGCCTGCCCCGCCCAACCGGCAGCGATCACCGTGTGGCCGAGTTGTTGGTGGCGTTCGACGGCGACGGCCAGCGGACCCGGTAACTCGCCGAACCGCGCGGCAACGAAGCCCGGCCTGCCGGCAATAGTGGCTTCGCCATCGATGCTGCCGACGATGCCGAGGCCGGCGTGGTTGGCGAAGTCGCTCGGTGTCGACAGGGCGATCTCTGCACCTGCTGCACGAACGATGGCGCGCGCCACAGGATGTTCGCTCGCCGCCTCCAGCGAGGCGAGCCGCCTGACTGCACCAGCCAGATCCACGCCGTCGGCCACCACGATCTCCACCACGTCCATCCGTCCGGTGGTGACGGTGCCGGTCTTGTCGAGCACCACGGTGTCGATCTGGCGCGTGCTCTCGAGGATCTCTGGTCCCTTGATGATCAGGCCCAGCTGCGCGCCGCGACCGGTGCCCACCAACAGTGCGGTCGGCGTTGCCAGGCCCAGCGCACACGGGCAGGCGATGATGAGCACGGCGACAGCGGCGGTGAACGAACGATTGGTGTCGTGGGTGACCAGCAGCCACACGATCAGGGTGGCGATGGCGCCCACCACGACGACGGGCACGAAGACAGCGCTGACGCGATCGGCCAGACGCTGCACCGGCGCCTTGCCTGATTGGGCATCCTCCACCAGTCGGGCCATCTGGGCCAACGTGGTGTCGCTGCCGACGCGCGTGGTGCGCACCACCAGCCGGCCACCGACGTTGACGGTGCCTCCCGTGACCGGCGAACCAGCCGACACATCCACCGGCACGCTCTCACCGGTGAGCATCGAGGCATCAACAGCGGACGCTCCCTCTACCACCACGCCATCGGCTGCGATCTTCTCACCGGGCCGCACCACGAACTGCTCGCCAACCTGCAGCGCAGCGATGGGCACCAACACCTCGCGTCCATTGCGCAACACCGTGGCTTCTTTGGCCCCTACGTTCAGCAACGCTCGAAGGGCTGCGCCCGAGCGCCGTTTGGCCCGGGTCTCGAAGTAACGCCCTGCGAGCATGAACACCACCACCGACGACGCGACCTCCAGGTAGAGCTCGCTGTGGGCCATGCCCGCCATGCCCGCCATTGCGTCGGTGCTGCGCGCGGGGAACAGTGTGAGCCGCATCTTCATGCCGGGCACGCCAGCATCGCCGACGAACAGCGACCACGTGCTCCAACCAAACGCCGCGCCCACGCCGAGCGACACGAGCGTGTCCATGGTGGAGGTCAACTGCAGCAGGTTCTTCCATGCCGAGCGATGGAACGGCCAAGCGCCCCATACCGCCACCGGCGCGGTGAGCGCGAACGCCAACCACTGCCAGTTGCGGAACTGGAATGAGGACACCATCGACAGCACCACCACCGGCACCGCCAGCACCGCGCTGGTGATCAACCGCTGGCGGCGATCGTTGGCTCGCACCTCGGCGGCACGTTCGGTTGGCGTGAGCTCATCGCCCGGCAGTGCAGTGGTGGCTGCCGCGGTGTGCACGGAGGCGCCATAACCCAACGACTCGACCACCGAGATCAGGTCGGGTGCTGCGGCACCGGCACCGGCAAACGACACCGCAGCGCGCTCGGTTGCGTAGTTGACCGTGGCGGTGACGCCATCGAGCCGGTTCAGCTTCTTCTCGATACGCGCCGCGCAGGCTGCACAGGTCATACCGGTGACATCGAGCTCGATGTGCTGCTCGGCATGCTCAGCGGTGGTGGTCATGAGTGGCTCATGCCACAGGCTCGAAGCCGGCTTCATCCACGGCAGCAAAAAGCGCCGCCTGATCCAGTTCGGAACCCGTGACCACCACGACCTTGGTAGCGAGGTTCACGTCCACGTCGGTCACGCCCGAGACCTTGGAGATCTCGCCCTTGACGGCGGCCTCGCAGTGGCCACAGGTCATACCCGGGACGGTGAAGGTCAGTGTGCTCATGATGTCTCCGTTTCTCGTGGCGCCTACGCGCGCAGCATGCGCTCGACGGCCTTCGTGGCTTCGTGGACCAGCTCGTCGGTGCGGGCTGCATCGCCTGCGGCTGCTGCGCCGGCAACGCAGTGACGAAGGTGCTCATCGAGCAGCAACACGCCCACACCCTGCAGTGCCTTGCTGACCGCCGCCACCTGGGTGAGCACGTCGATGCAGTAGGTGTCCTCGTCGACGAGCCGCTGCAGCCCACGCACCTGGCCCTCGATCCGGCGAAGGCGTGCCAGCACCTGCTTCTTGTCGTCGTGATACCCGGGCGTTGCGTGATCCACGGGCACACGATACCCCATGGGGGTACCTATGGCAACGGGTTGGGATAGATCAGGGCCGTTGCGTGAAGTGTGCGTGGCGCTTCTCGAGAAAGGCGGCGATGCCCTCCTGCGCGTCGTCGGTGACGGCCGCCGAGGCCATCAGGTCGACGGCGAACCCGTAGGCGCGGTCCTGGGGGAGACCGATCTGTTCGTAGAAGCCCTGCTTGCCCATCGCCTTCGACAGTGCGCTACCGCGCGTGGCACGGGTGATCAGATCAAGCGTGGCGGCATCGAGATCGGCGGCGGGAACGCAACGGTTGATGAGACCCCAGTCGGCAGCAGTGGCTGCCGTGATCTGGTCTCCGGTGAGCGCCATCTCCAGCGCGCGCTTGCGGCCGATGTTGCGCGCCACTGCTACTAGCGGCGTGTGGCAGAACAGGCCGCCCTTTCCGCCTGGGATTGCAAACCCAGCGGTATCGGCTGCAACGGCCAGATCGCACGTGGCCACCAGTTGGCAGCCAGCTGCGGTGGCCAGGGCGTGCACCTTGGCCACCACCGGCTGCGGCATCTCCTGGATGGCGTCCATCATCTCGGTGCACACCTCGAACAGGCGCGTCGTTTCGGCGACCGTCGCGCCGGCCATATCGGCAAAATTGTGTCCGGCGCTGAACACCGGACCGTTGGCGGCCAGGATCACGCCGAGTGCTTCGCTGGCAGCGACCTGGCGCAGTGCCACCGTGAGCTCGAGCATGACACCCATCGACAAGGCGTTGCGCTTGTCGGGGCGGTTGAGGGTGATGGTGGTCATGGCGCCGACGGTGTCGACCAGCAGGTGTTCGTAGCTCACCCGCTCATTGTCGCAGAGTGGCGCCCGCTGGGTCGATGGGACCGCATTCGAGTAGCACGCAGCGAGCTCGAACGGACATACAGCTGCGACGATACGACAGCCGGACGCTCGCGTGAGGCGGATGGGCATTTCGGGGACATTTCGTCATGAGCAGAACGCCGGGTCTGCGAGCTGTGAAGCGCACTGGGATCCGCGGAGACTCATAATCTTGGAAACGAGAATGAGTCATGGCAAGTCACAAGAGTCCAACAACGCGTCGGTACACGCCTGAGTTCAAGGAGCGCGCGGTTCGTCTGGTGATGCAGTTGCGCGAGGAGCTCGGCCGAGATCACGGCACGATCCAGCGGATCGCGGAGCAGCTT
>WLMZ01000074.1 GCA_009726095.1 Actinomycetota bacterium | reverse complement strand
CCGAATCCGTTCCCGGCGATGTCCATCTACGACAACGTGCTGGCCAGCTTGCGCCTCACCGGCGTGAAGGCCAGCGTTGCGGTGAAAGACGAGATCGTCGAGTCGTGCCTGCGCAAGGCCGGTCTGTGGCTGGAGGTCCGTGACCGGCTGCGCCAGCCCGGTGGCGGTCTCTCGGGCGGCCAGCAGCAGCGACTGTGCATCGCACGCGCGCTGGCCATCCGGCCGCGCGTGCTGTTGATGGACGAACCGTGTTCGGCGCTCGACCCGACCTCCACGCGACGTATCGAGGAGACGGTGATGGAACTGGCCTCGGAGGTGACGATCGTCATCGTCACGCACAACATGCAGCAGGCCGCGCGTGTGTCGAACCGTTGTGCGTTCTTCCTCGCCGAGCAGGGCACCCCAGGGGTCATCGTGGAACACGGACCGACTGCCGCGATGTTCGGTTCGCCGCAGGATCCGCGCACCAACGATTACGTGATGGGTCGTTTCGGGTAGCCGCACGGTGACGCCAAGGTGGCCTCCCGATGAACGATGTCGCAACACGCCCACCGTTCATCTGAGGGCCAATCGCCCGTCATGTTGGCCTGCCACCATCGTTGTTGCCCGGTGTCCCGGGCGCACCATCCACGAAGGGACCGCAACACCACCATGTTGAACTCAACCACGAAGAAGACGATGGCACTCTCCATCGCTCTCACCGCATTGCTGGGCTCCGCACTCGCCCTGCCGAGTGGGCCGGCCAAGGCTGACCCGCTGCAGTACTCCGCGTTTGTCGGCACTGGCTCAGACACCGTGCAGGACGTCATGAACGCTTTTGCCGGTTCCTCGAACGGCACCGCCTACACGCCGGTCAAGAGCACGTCCGGCCAGCAGATCATCTCGTTCGATGCAACCATCCCTGCCGGCGGCGCCGACAGCTGCATCACCGCCAAGCTCGGTGGCCCCACCTTCACCCGCCCGAACGGTTCGGGTGCAGGCATCAAGGTCCTCTGGGCGGCGAGCGGAGGCTCATCGGCAGGCTGGACGGGCAGCGCCATCGGCACCACCCCGATCTGTGCCTCGGCAGTGGACATCTCCGGCCAGGTGGATTACGCCCGCTCGTCGAGCGGCCCCACCAGTGGCGACTCCGGTACCAACCTGACCTACATCCCGTTCGGCCGCGACGGCGTGAGCTTCGCCTACTACCGCGCTGCTGGCAGCCCGGTGACCAGCCTCACTCGTGCGCAGTTGGTGTCGTTGTTCACCACCGGACCCCAGACCATCGGTGGCGTGCGTATCGTCCCCTGCGGCATCCAGACCAGCTCGGGTACCTACAAGTTCTGGAACACGGTCACCACTGCCAGCACCACCACCGAAGGCACCTCGACGACGGAATGCAACGCACTACTCGGCCGCGCCGAGGAGAACGACGGTACGGGGCTGAAGGCCCGCGGTGATGCCGCCGCTGCAGTGGCTGGCCACGCCAACGACCAGGTGATCATCGGCTTCTCGGCTGCTGCGTTCATCGCAAAGAGCAACCTGGCCGCCGCTGGCGCCCCTCCGGCCGGCGTCGGTATGGGTTCCATCAGCGACAACTCGCTCACATCAGGTGGAACAGACCTCGGTTCGCCCGTCTCGGGCTCGGCGCCAAACCTGACACCGAGCAGCACCTTCTACGACGATGCCACGTTCGGACGCAATGTGTACGTCGTGCTGCCCACCACCGTTGCCACGGGTGCCGGTAACGCACAGATCAAGAGCCTGTTCGTCAGCAGCACCAACACCGCCAACGACGCCAAGATCTGCCTCGAGACAACCACGATCCAGAAGTTCGGCTTCCGCACCATCAGCTCCTGTGGTTCCACCGCCACCAAGGGCTCCTGGTCCACGGGCGTTTCGTGAACGTACGCCAGAACACGAACCATCAGCACATGAATCGACAGCACATGCTTCTCAACCCTCTCGAAAGGATTCACTCCACCATGCACAGCAAACTCACCAGGTTTGCAGCTGTTGCAACGGCGTTCGCCGTTGCAACAGTTGGCCTGATCACTGCCGGGGCGACTGCCGCCCCGGTCGGCGTCAACTCGTTGAGCCCCAGCTCGGGCAGCACGGCCACGGCGTCGTTCACCCTGCTGCCGCCTGCGGGTGCGTCATGCACCGGTAGCGGCAGCGGTTCGCCCGCCTACCGCTGGCAGACCTACTTCGTGGATCGTTCGCTCGATGCGTCCACGCTGACCTATGCCTCCGGCCCGAATGCAGTGGCGACCCATTTCGTGTCGCCGCTGTACGACAGCGTCGGTAACCCGATCATCAACAAGAACCCTTCGGCCAGCCCGCTGGGTCTGATCTCGAGCATCCCGACGATGTCGTTTGCATCGTTGGCCGGTGCCTCGGGTCTGGTCGCCGGTCAGTACAAGATCGGTTTCGCCTGCACCCAGGCCGGCGCCCTGGACGCTGGCAAGTACTGGGAGACGCCCATCACTGTCAGCAACGTCACAGGGTCGAGCTTCGATTACGTCCTCGGCTGGGCACCCGATGCCCCGGTTCTGGGCGGCACGCTCACGGCCGCCGATGGCACGTTGGACGGCACCTTCACGCAGGCAACGGCCAACCCGGCCGTCACCGGTTACAGCGTCGTTGCCCGGCCGGCGGACTACCCGACACACCCCGAGGTGACCGCAAGCCCGGCGGCCGGTGCCACGACGTTCCACCTGACCGGTATGGCCAACGGCGTTTCGTACGCAGTGAAGCTCACTGCCACGAACACCGTCGGTACCAGCTCGTTCTCGAACACCGTCAACGGCACGCCGTACCCGGTTGCCTACCTCGGCGTCACGGGCCTCACCGCAACAGCCGGTGTCAACCTGGTCACGCTGAAGTGGACGAACCCGAGCGACATCGGTTCCCATGCGCCTGCTGGCTATGACATCGTCATCACCGGGAGCCCCTCGGTGTCGTCGGTCAACGCTCCGAACGCCAACTACAGCTCCAGCGGATTCGACGTCGTGATCCCCACGGCGGGCGTGAGCTACAGCTTCAGCGTGACGCCGCACTACACCGTGCCCTATTCGGCAGCGTCAGCATCGGTGAGCGGCACGGCCAACCCGCCGACCCTGCTGTACCAGAACATCACCACGACCCGACCGGTCGGTTCACTGGTGATCACGCAGCGCTGCGGCGTCAACGGCGCACTGCCGTCCGAGGCCGACTCGTTCGGTGCCTTCGGTGTGCTCCCAATCCTTGCCGCCTCGGCGGATCAGACAGGAACCGCACCGAGCACCCCCAACGCCGGTAGCGCAGGCGACACCCTGTTCAGCCAGTACCCGTACCCGGTGGATAGCAATGGCCTGTCGAACGCCAACTATCCCACGAATTGCGGTATCAGCCTGGGCGTTGGTCGCTTGGTCACCTCCGGCCAGTACGCCGGCGATTACTTCGCCGCTACCGGCTTCATCAACCAGGTGTCCGTCGTCGACACCCGTGACACCGACCCGGGTTGGACGGTCAGCGGCATCGTCAGCAACTTCACCTCGGGTAGCAATACCTTCAGCGGCAACTACCTCGGCTGGACTCCGGTCCTGACCGGTGACTCGGGTGCCTCGATCGGTGGCCTCTACAACCAGGCCGTCACGATCTCGAGCCGCGTGGTGCCGAACAACGCGACCGGCCTCACCACCACCACGCAGATGGCACATGCCGATGCCGGTGTGGGTATGGGTATCGCCACGCTCGATGCCCGGCTGCGCTTGTTGATCCCCGTGACTGCCGTCAACGGGGCCTACACCGCAACGCTGACCTTCACCGCCGTCTGACCGGCACAGCGCATACACAACAACATGAACACCCGATTGGCGGTATGGGATGGCTCCGGCTGTCCCATACCGCCGGCGGCGTTCTCGAACACGAAGCGACAACTCACCACATGAACATCACGCCATGAACACCACGCTGCTGAAAATCCTGCCTCGTCTCGTCCTTTGGGCCACCACTTCGGTGATGGCCTTCGGCGCGTTCGTGCTGCCCGCAAGCAGCGCCTCCGCCACCGTTCCACCCGTCCCCGTTCCTGCCACCGACAACACGGCCCAGCCCATCGATCCTGCCCAGCCCGATCCTGCACAGGCCGATCCTGCACAGGTCGAGATCGTGCAGAGCTGGGCGCTGGCGCCCGCCGGATCCCTGGACCCCTCCCAGGCCGGCAACCGACCCGAGCTGTCGTACTCGGCCCAACCCGGCGACCTCATCGACGACGCCGTCACACTGTTCAACTACGGCAATGTGCAAATGGTGTTTCGTGTGTATGCCACCGATGCCCTCAACAACGCCGAGGGTCAGTTCGATCTCCTCCCAGGCGACAAGGTGCCCACCGCTGCCGGCTCGTGGGTGACCGTCGGCCAGGAGAAGATCGTGGTGCCTGCCGGCAAGCAGGTGACCATCCCCGTCAAGATCGCAATCCCCGCCGACGCCGCGCCCGGTGACCATGTTGGCGCCATCCTGGCATCCAACTCGTCCCCGAGCATCGGTGAGTCCGGTCAGACCGTGAACCTCGACCGACGCACGGGCACCCGGTTGTACATCAGGGTCGGCGGAGCACTGGCCCCCGAGCTGGCGGTGGCCGATGTGCTCACCACATACCATCAGGCCCTGAACCCGCTCGGTGGGTCGGCAACGGTCACCTACCGCGTCGAGAACCGAGGCAACGTTCGCCTCGGGGGTCATGTCACGGGCACGGTCGCCGGGCCGCTGGGGCTGGGGAGGCGCACCATCACACTCCCTGACATCCCAGAGTTGCTGCCCGGGAGTGCTCTGACGGTCACTGCTCGGGTCGCCGACGTCTCGGCGCTGATGGTGGCCTTCACGGCGATCTCGATCACACCCACCGGTGCGGCCGATCTGGGCACGATCACCGGCTCGAACGGCACCGACACCACCTTCGCCCCGCCGCTGGCCCTGCTGCTCGCCCTTCTTGCTCTGGTCTTCGGACTGCTGGCGTGGCGTGCCGTGCAACGGCATCGTGCTGCGGACCTCTCCCTTCGGACCGCGGCACCGGACATATCTCAACCGGGGCGCGAGTCGGAGCCGCAGCCGGCATGACCAGCCGGACGCAATCGATGGCGAAGTCGGTGCTGCTGGCACTATTGCTGCTCGCAGGTCTCAGCGCGCCGGTCGCGTTCGCCCAACCGATGGTGCAGTCGGGCGGCGTGACCAGCGGCCCAGTGGTCACCTCGGACAAGACCGAGATCAACCCGGGCGAGTTCGTGGTCCTGACCATCGAAGGCTTTACGGCATCGTTCGTGACGATCTCGGTGTGTGGCAACGAGGCCCGCCGCGGGTCTGCCGACTGCAACATGGTGGCCAGCGAGGGCATGCGCCTGAGCTTGGACCACACCCCCACACGGTCGCAGATCCCGGTGGCTGCACCGCCGGTGGGCTGCCCATGTGTGATCCGCGTCTCGAACCGCACCAACGACGAGATCGCCGTGGTGCCGATCACGCTGATCGGGCATCCAGACGCTCCCGTGGTGAACGGGCCGACGATCAACAACGCGCTTGCGGTGTCGATCAGCGCGCGCGCTGCGTCGGGGGGGCTGCTGTCGGGGCTTCGCCCGAGCCTTGGCGGGCCCACCACCTACGAGGTCACCGTCACGGTGAAGAACCGTTCGACAGTGGCGTTGAACCAGGTGCGGTTATCGGGCTCCGCCGGTCGTAGCTCCACCGACAGCCTGGCAGTGCTCGCCCTCGACAACCCCGGAGAGATCGCTCCGGGGCAGACATGGCAGCAGATCGTGTCTGCTGTGGTGCCTGCACCGTCGTTCGGCAGCGTTGAGTGGCGTGTCGCTGCATCGGGCGCTGGGCCCACCATCTCGGCCACGGACATCACGCATCATCGGCCGCTGTTGCTCCTGCTCCTGACAATGCTGCTGGTGGTCATCGTGTTCATGTTGGCGATGCGCTACCGAATTCGGCGTCGTGCCGGGCGAGGGGCTGTGGCCTGACAAGAGAACAACGGATGAACGACACGGGCGTGCACGGCCGCCCGCCAGCGCCGCAACCCACGCCGCTCATCGACCGGTTCTGGCCCATTTCGGGCCGGTTCGGGGTCATTGGCGCGCAAGTTCGCCTCTCGTTCATCTGTCGTTCACCCCATCGCCCATCCGATGACACCTTGGCTGTTTACCTTGATGCGTGGTTACAACCCAACCCAAGGAGAACCACAGCGTGAACATCTCGAAAAAGCGTATGGGAGCCATCGCAGGCGTCCTGGCAATTTCACTGATCGGTGCGGCGTGCAGCAGCAGCAGCACCACCAAGACCACCACGGCGGGCACCACCGCCGCCACAACGGCCGAAACCGGCGCCCCCACCACCAGCGCAGCCGCCGGTGCGGACTACAGCAAGCTCGAAGGCTCGCTCATCGCTTCGGGTGCCACCTTCCCGAAGAGCTTCTACGACGAGGCCATCGCCACCCTCGCAGACCTCGCCCCCAAGCTCACCGTTGAATACGGTGGCGGCGGGTCGGGCAAGGGCCGCAGCGATCTACAGGAGCAGGTCGTTGACTTCGCCGGCACCGATGGTGTCGTGAAGGCCGAGGACATCGCCAAGTTCAAGGGCGGCGAGTTCGTCTACGTGCCCACCGTGATCGCCCCGATCACCCTGTCGTACAACCTGCCCAGCGTGAAGAGCCTGCAGTTGTCGCCGGCCACCATTGCCGGCATCTACCAGCTCACCATCACCAACTGGAACGACGCAGCCATCGCCGCCGACAACCCCGGCGTCACCCTGCCCGACAAGGCCATCGTTGCGGCCCGCCGTGCTGATGGTTCGGGTACCACCGAGAACTTCACCAAGTTCCTCAAGGCTGCAGTCGGCCCCGATGCCGGCGGCACCTGGGCGTTGGGTAGCGGTTCCACCGTTGAGTGGCCCGCAGGCACCCAGGCCGGTGACGGCAACAGCGGCGTGGCACAGATCGTGTCGAGCACTGAGGGCGCCATTGGCTATGTCGACCTCAGCGACGCAAAGGCCAACCAGCTCGCAGTTGCGGCCGTGAAGAACAAGGCCGGCAAGTTCGTGCTGCCCACGCTCGAAGGCGCTTCTGCCGCCGCCGAGGGTGCCACGATCAAAGACGACCTCACCTACTTCCTCGGCTGGGCCGACGGCGATGCCGCCTACCCGATCGCGGCACAGACCTGGATCATTGCCTACACCAAGCAGGCCGATCCCGTGAAGGCTGCCAACATCCGTGGCTTTCTGACCTACCTGTTGAACGAGGGTCAGACACTTGCCCCGACCATCGACTATGCACCATTGCCCGAGAGCCTGCGCCTCAAGGCCATCGAGAACATCGCCAAGATTGGCGGCTGACGTACCACGTCTCGACGTCAGACCGGGTCCCTTTGGGGCCCGGTCTGTTGTCGTTACCGGGTCGACTGCAGCAGTCTGGTAAGACGGGAAGCGGCGATGACGACGAAAGGTGAGCAGAATGGCATTGGCACTCGATGACCTGAAGAGCAAGAAGCAGATCGCTGACCGTACGTTTCGCGGGATGACCATCGCCGGCGGCGTCACGATCGTGCTGATCCTCGGCCTGATCGCATGGACCATCGCCAGCAAGTCGTCGCTCGCGTTCCGCACCGAGGGCCTCAGCTTCTTCACCGAGCGGCGCTGGGCGCCGGCATCGAATGTCTACGGTGCGTTGAGCTTCATCTTCGGAACGAGTGTCACTGCACTCATCGCTGTGGTGCTCGCCGTGCCCGTGAGCCTCGGCATTGCGCTGTTCACCACCCAGGTGGCCCCGTCCTGGCTGAAGCGACCGATCGTGGCGATGACCGACCTCGTTGCCGTCGTCCCGTCGGTGGTGTTCGGCCTGTGGGGCATCATCTTCCTGGCACCCAAGCTGGTGCCCGTGTTCACCACCGTCAGCGGATGGTTCCACGGTGTGCCGATCCTCGGGCGCATCTTCGGCCCGGCCTCGGCCGGGCGCACCTTTATGACCGCCGGGCTGATCCTGGCCATCATGATCACGCCGATCATCACCTCGATCTCGCGAGAGGTCATCGAGACATGCCCACCCACGGACCGCGACGGCGCCCTGGCGCTCGGCGCAACGCGATGGGAGATGATCACCGGTGCAGTGCTCACCCATTCTGCTGGGGGCATCGTCGGTGCCGTCATGCTCGGCCTCGGCCGGGCGATGGGCGAGACCATCGCCGCCGCTCTGGTGATCGGGTCGTCGCCGGCCATCACCGCCAATCTGTTCTCCTCGGGCGACTCGCTGCCCTCGGTCATCGCGTTCGAGTGGGGTGAGGCCACCAGCGATGCGAAGCGCAGCGCGCTGATCGCGATGGGCCTGACCCTGTTTGTGATGACGCTCATCGTCAACTTCGCCGCCACCTACGTGGTGAACAGGGCGATGAAGCGCATGCGAGGTGAATCGTGAGCGTCGTCGTCAATACTTCGAAACCAGCGCCCTCTGCGCCGTTGCTCGCCGACCTGTCCGGTGTCAGCGCCCGGCGGCGCAACAAGAACGCGATGATGACCGCCCTGATGGGCGTGTCGGTGGCGGTGATCGGCATACTGCTGGCACTGGTGTTGGGCACTGTGGTGCGCAAGGGCTGGTCGATCGTTGCCGGTGAGTTCCCGCAGTGGTTCACCAAGGACATCCAACTGTCGCCGCGTCGGCCGGGGCCCGGTATGAAGGCCGCCATCGTCGGCACCATCGTGGCCACGGCCACGGCGACGGTCATTGCGGTACCGCTTGGTATCGCCGGGGCGATCTACCTCAACGAATACGGCAAGCGCTCGTTGTTCGCCCGTTCGTTGCGGTTCCTCACCAGCGTCATGGCCGGCGTGCCATCGATCGTGATGGGTCTGTTCATCTATGTCTTCTGGGTGGTACCACGCGGCGTCGACGGGCTCAATGGCTTCAGCGGTGCCCTGGCGTTGGCCTGCCTGATGTTGCCCATCGTGGTGCGCTCCACCGAGGAGATGCTGCGCCTGGTGCCGCAGAACCTGCGCGACGCCAGCCTGGCCCTGGGCGCCACAGCCAGTCGCACCACGCTCACGGTGGTCATTCCCAAAGCGGCGCCCGGCATCATCAGCGGCAGCCTGCTGGCCGTCGCCCGCGCGGCGGGTGAGACTGCCCCGCTGATCTTCACCATCGGCGCTGCCAAGCACACCAACTGGAACCCGTTCTCGGGGACCAACACCTCGTTGTCGCTGCAGATCTATGCGAACGCCAAGGAGAGCTTCCCCACCGCCCAGGAGCGTGCGTGGGGGGCAGCGCTCACGCTCATCGTGTTGGCCTTCGTGTTCACCTTCGTGGCACGATCGCTCTCGGCTCGGCTCTCGAAGGGCGGCGAGTCATGACCGACGAAGTCCAGCCGTCACACGACCCGGTCACCGCGGCACCGCCGGTGGAGCGGTTGATCTTCGATGTCGCCGGCCTCTCGGTCGACTACGGGGAATTCACTGCGGTGCGCGATGTCAACCTGGCCATTCGCACGCACGACATCACGGCGTTCATCGGGCCCTCGGGTTGCGGCAAGAGCACCGTGTTGCGCTGCTTCAACCGCATGAACGACACCATCAAGTCAGCCACGGTGCACGGCTCGATCCTGTACCACGGCATCGATCTGTACGGCCCCACCATCTCGGCCACACAGGTGCGTCGCCACATCGGCATGGTGTTCCAGAAGCCGAACCCGTTCCCGAAGAGCATCTACGACAACGTCGCCTATGGCCCCCGCCTTGCCGGGGTGAAGAACAAGGCCGAACTCGACGAGTTGGTGGAGGCATCGTTGCGCGGTGCCGCACTGTGGGACGAGGTCAAGGACCGGTTGAAGAGCTCCGCGCTCGGATTGTCTGGCGGCCAGCAGCAGCGGTTGTGCATCGGGCGTGCCCTCGCAGTGAAGCCCGATGTCATCTTGATGGACGAGCCGTGTTCTGCGCTCGACCCCATCGCCACGGCGCGCATCGAGGACCTGATGCGCGAGATCAAACAGCAGTACTCGATCATCATCGTCACCCACAACATGCAGCAGGCGGCGCGGGTGAGTGATCGCACCGCGTTCTTCACCACCGAGGTGAACAACGAGACCGATCGCCGCACCGGGGTCCTGGTGGAATACGGGCGCACCGAGAACATGTTTGCGCATCCCGCCGACGAACGCACCGAGCAGTACGTCACCGGCCGCTTCGGCTGAACCGCCCACGCCTGCCCACCCGCACGCCCGCCCGCACGCCCGCCTGCCCGCCTGCCTGCCTGCCCGCCTGCCCGCACGCCTTGGGAACTTGCGTCTCTGCGGCCCCTCTTGGGCTTGAGGGACGCAACTTCGCCGATGTGAGGGGCAACTGAACGCAACATCTCTAGCATGGCCCGATGTTCGCCTCCACCCATTGGGGTGCCGTGGGCGAGTTTGCAGCCTCTCGTCACGGCGTGGTTTCCCGCAAGCAGGCTGCCGGACTGGGTGCGACGGGCAAGGTCGTGGCCCGTTGGAAGGCATCGGGGCATCTGTGCGAACCGTTACCGGGAGTACTCGTGATCGTCGGATCGACGCCCACATGGGAACAGCGGCTGCTCGTTGCCGTATCGGGGTCGCCAGTCGATACGGCCGGGGGCTTTCGTTCTGCGGGTGCGCTGCAGCGTTTCGACGGATACTCGGCGGGTCCGATCGAGTTGATCGTGCCCAGTTGGCGGCGCAGCCTCGTAGGGATCGCCCAGCAACATCGCGCGACGCTGGAGGCGCGGGACGTGGTCGTGGTCGGGGCGATTCCCTGCACCGGCATCGCGCGCACGCTTGCCGACCTTGGTTCGGTGGATCCGATCGAGCAGGTGCGCGTGGCGTTCGAGTCGGTCTGGCGCAAGGGCGTGAGTCTGCGTTGGTTACGTGAGACGGCAGAACGATTGCATCGGCCAGGGCAGCGCGGCACGGGGGTACTGCTGCGACTGCTCGATGAGGCCGAGGATGTGAAGCGAGCCACGGAGTCGGCTTTGGAGTTGCGCATTGACCGCTGCCTTCGAGGCATTCCTGGTCTGGCTCGCCAGCACGAGGTGCTCGACGACTCGGGCCAGTTTGTCGCTCGAGTCGACTTCGCGGTTCCTCGCGTCAAGCTCGCGATCGAAGCGCACAGCCGCCAGTTCCACTTCGGCCCCGGAGCCGTGGGCGACGACGAGTTCCGTGAACAGGCGCTGACCCGTAGCGGTTGGCAGGTTCTCTATTTCGGCGAGCGGCATACTCGATCGCCGCAGGGTGTTCGCGAAGTTGTGCTGGCCGTGATCGAACGCCGACAAGCCGATCTCACCGCGAACTTGCGTCTCTGCGGCCCCTCTTGGGCTTGAGGGACGCAACTTCGCAGGGGCAGGGGCCGGGGCAGTTCGCAGGGGCAGGGTCAGGTGGGCAGATGGTCAGATGGCGTCTTCGTCGCGCTCGCCGGTGCGTATGCGCACCACGCCCTCGACCGGGGTGATCCACACCTTGCCGTCGCCGATCTTGTTGGTCCGCGCCGCTTCGACGATCTCGTCGACGACGCGCGCCACGGCGTCGTCTGCCACGACGGTCTCCACCTTGATCTTGGGGATGAAGTCGATCTGGTACTCCGAGCCGCGGTAGGTCTCGCTGTGGCCACCCTGGCGCCCGAAGCCCTCGACGGCAGTGACGGTGATCCCTTCCACGCCGATCGCCTTGAGGGCCGACTTCACGTCGTCGAGCTTGAACGGCTTGATGATTGCTGTCACGAGTTTCATACGTGGTCCCCGATCAGTTCGAGCGGCCCATGGTGCGCTCGTTGTGGTTGTAGGCGGTCTCGGCATGTTCTGTCTGGTCGAGGCCTTCGCTCTCCGCATCGGCAGAGACCCGGATGCCCATCGTTGCATGCAGCACCTTGGCCAGCACGAATGTGACGCCGAAGGAATACGCCATCGTTGCCCCGTTCGCGAGCGCCTGCTCGCCGAGAAGGCGGAGGCCGCCGCCGTAGAACAACCCGGCTCGGAACGTCTGGCCGATTCCATCGGGGTCGGCGAACAAACCGATGAGCAGTGAGCCGACGAGGCCACCGACGAGATGTACGCCGATCACGTCGAGCGAGTCGTCGAAGCCGAACTTGAACTTCATCGAGATGGCGAACGAGCACACCGCGCCGGCGATGGCGCCGATGGCGATGCCCGACATCGATGTCACGTAGCCGCATGCAGGTGTGATGGCAACGAGTCCGGCGACGATACCCGAGGCCACGCCGAGGTTGGTGAAGTGGCCCTGATGGAAGCGTTCGATGAGGGCCCACGCCAGGCCGCCCGCAGACGCAGCGAGAAAGGTGTTGATGAACGCCTGCACGGCCTGACCGTTGGCGGCCAGCGCAGAACCCGCATTGAAGCCGAACCACCCGAACCAGAGGATGCCGGTGCCGAGCATCACCAGCGGCATCGAATGGGGCGGCGCGCCGTCACGTGGCCATCCCTTGCGCTTGCCCAGGACCAAGATGAGCGCCAGCGCAGCGATGCCGGCGTTCACGTGGATTGCCGTGCCGCCGGCGAAGTCGAGCGAACCTCGCGCATGCAGCCAACCGTGTGGGGCGAACACCCAATACGTCACGGGCACGTAGACCAGCAGGCTCCACAGGGGCACGAACACTGCCCACGCCGCGAACTTCATCCGATCGGCGACAGCGCCCGAGATCAATGCCGGTGTGATCGCGGCGAAGGTGGCAAGGAAGATCATCACGGCCGGCTCCATGCCAGCGAAGTCCAGGCCGTGCCCGAACACCTTGGAGAAGTTGCCGAGCATTGAACCCGTGCCGCCGAATGCCAACGAGTATCCGGCGATGACCCACAGCAGCGGCACCACGAGCACGCACCAGAAATTCATCATCAACATGTTCAGGACGTTCTTCGAGCGAACCATGCCGCCATAGAAGAACGCCAGCCCGGGTGTCATGAACAGCACGAGTGCAGCCCCGATGAGCACCCATGTCACGTTTCCAGTATCCACGATTCGTTTGCCCCTCCCCGGTGGCCATGTCGGCCCGACCGGAGACGGTAAGGGGGGTGTGTTTCGGCAATGTTTCCAGAACGGTCCTTGTTTGTTTCCGAACTATTGCCGTGTCGCGCGCCGGGGCGGAGCCCGGTGATGCCCCGGGGTGGTCGGCTGGTTTGGATACCGCCGGGTCAGAGGTGAAGACTCGCGATCAGCAGGGCACACCGGCATCATCATCTTGGAGGAACCGTGAGCGAGAGCGTCGAGAGCGCCGGCTACGTTTTTGTTGACCCGAGCGCCTATGCCGACGAGGCACGCTTCGAGGCAGCGACGGCGTTGTTGCGGACCGAGGACCCAGTGCACTGGGTCGAGGGCGAGGGCCTCGGCTTCAACAGCTTCTGGGTCATCACCAAACATGCCGACATCTTCGAGATCGAGACCAAGCACCAGATCTTCCTCAACGAGCCGCGCCCGCTGCTGGGAACCGCCGAAGACGATCGCCAGCGCGCCGAGCAGGGCGACCTACTGCGCACGCTCATCCATGTCGACGGCAGCGAGCACCGCAACCTGCGCGGGGTGACCTCGGAGTGGTTTCTACCCAAGAACCTGGCCAAGCTCGACGACAAGCTGGCAGCGCTGGCGCGCCGGTTCGTGGACCACATGCTCACGTTCGACGGCCAGTGCGACTTCGCCCGCGACATCTCCATACAGATGCCACTCAACGTGATCCTGTCTATCCTCGGTCTACCTGAGAGCGACTATGCCCGCATGTTGTTGCTCACGCAGGAACTGTTCGGGGCTGCCGACGAGGACATGCGCCGCGGCGAGACTCCGGCGGACCTGATGCAGGTGGTCCAGGACTTCCTCGTGTACTTCACGGCGCTCACCGACGAGCGCCGGGCGCGTCCCACCGGTGACCTCGCCTCTGTCGTTGCCAATGCACGCATGGATGGCGAACCACTCACGATGATGCAGACGATCGGCTATTACGTCATTGCCGCAACGGCGGGCCACGACACCACCGCCTCGGCAATGGCCGGCGGCATGCTTGCGCTCATCGAGAACCCTGATCAGCTCGCCCGCTTGCAGGCCGACCCATCGCTGATGGCCACGGCGGCTGACGAGATGATCCGTTGGGTCACGCCGGTGAAGCACTTCATGCGCACTGCCACGCAGGACTATGTGCTGCGCGGCAAGACCATCAGGGCCGGCCAATCGGTGTTGCTGTCGTACCCGTCCGCCAACCGCGACGAGGACGTCTTCGCCGACCCGTTCACCTTCGACGTCGGCCGTAGCCCCAATAAGCACCTGTCGTTCGGTTTCGGCGTGCACTATTGCCTCGGTGCCATGTTGGCCCGGATGGAGCTGAAGGCACTGTTCAACGAACTGCTGCCGCGTCTGCGTCATGTGGAGCTCGCCGGTGAGCCAGCGCTGATGAAGACGATCTTCGTCGGTGGGCTGAAGCGCTTGCCCATTCGATACGACCTCGCGCCCGCCGGTGCCTGACGTTTCGCACGCCAACAACCTTCGACAACCCAGGAGCCCCCGATGACGATGAACTGCAAGCCCATCAGCACGATCGACCAGCGCATCAACGACATCCGGATGCGAACGGCCGAGATCGTCAACAACGACATCATCCCCAATGAGGGCCGGTTGTGGGCCGAGCGTCGCGCCGGTGAGACCTGGAGCGACCGTACCGAGGTGCTCGAGTTGCGGGCCGGGATCAAAGAGAAGGTGAAGCAGGCCGGGCTCTGGGCGCCGCACCTCCCCACCGAATACGGCGGGATGGGGCTCGACTTCCTTGCCCACGCCTACATGAACGAAGTGCTTGCATATGCAATTGGCGCGGCATCGCTGTTCGGTGTGGTGGCCCCTAACTCGGGGAACCAGTCGGTGCTCGTCAAGTACGGCACCGAGGACCAGAAGCAGAAGTGGCTGCTGCCGCTCATCGATGGGACGATGGAGTCCGGCTTCTCGATGACCGAACCAGAGAACGCTGGTTCCGATCCACGCTCCATCACCACCAGTGCAGTGCGTGATGGCGACCACTTTGTGATCAACGGGCACAAGTGGTTCACCTCCAACGGCATCGACGCTGACTTCTTCATCGTGATGTGCCGTGTCGTCGAGGCCGGGCAGGAGGGCTCGAAGGTGGGCCCGATGGTGCAGATCATCGTGCCCACGGCCACCAAGGGCGTCAACATCGTGCGCGGCATCGGTGTGTGGGGCCGGTCCGAGAGCGACCACTGCGAGGTTCGCTACGAGGACGTACGGATACCGGTCGAGAACGCGCTCGGGCGGGTCGGCGAGGGCCATCAGGCCGCGCAGGACCGACTTGGCGCCGGGCGCATCTTCCACTGCATGAACTCCGTCGGCCAGATGTGGCGTGCCTTCGACCTGATGGTCGAGCGCGCCACCACGCGCGAGGTCCACGGCGGGCTGTTGCAGGACAAGCAGTTCATACAGGGGTTCATCGCCGACAGCTACATCGACATCCAGGCCTCCCGACTGATGACCATCCATGCTGCGGAGAAGATCGATCAGGGACTGCAGGGTGCGCGCACGGACATCTCGGCGATCAAGATCTTCGTACCCAACGCCTACTCCCGTGTCGTCGACCGCGCCATCCAGGTGTGGGGTGCTGCCGGGGTTTCCAACGACCTGCCACTGGCGGGGATGTACATGGGAGCGCGCACGCTGCGCATCGCCGACGGCCCCGACGAGGTGCACAAGATCCTCATCGCCAAGAACGTGCTGGGCCAGTACGCCCAGGGCGAGGGTTGGGACTTCGGTAACTGAACCCCGGGTGAACACTGGTGGCCCGTTGGGTGAATAGGCCTGCGCGTGGCGTCGCCCCGCTGCCCTGGGCATCCAGAATCTTCCTGGACGTCGTGGCGTTCAGAGGGGCCGGCGAATGCGTAGCACGATCAAGCGGATGGTGGCCACGATGGCGGTCGTCCTCGTCGGCGTCGGCGCTACGGGTGCCGGCACGGTGGGTGCTGGCGTCGGCGCGGGTGGGCATGTGGCGTCGGCGTTGGGGACTGCCTCGTTGTCGCCGTCCTCGGGAACGAGTGCCACTACCTTCACGCTGCTCCCTCCGGCGGGTGCATCGTGCACGGGCAGCGCGAGTGGAGTCCCGGCGTACCGCTGGCAGACCTATCTGGTCGGGCGCTCGGTTGATCCGTCCGCGTTGACCTTTGCAAGTGGGCCGAGTCCGGTGCCAGGAGCGTTCGTCTCGCCGCTGTTCGACAGCGTCGACACCCCGATCAACAACCGCAATCCGTCAGCGAGTCCCACGGGGCTGATCTCGGGCATCCCGACCATGTCGCTGCATGCGTTATCGGGCACCGTGCCAGTGGGGCAGTACCGGATTGGTTTCGCCTGCACGGTCGGGGGCGTGGTCGAGCACGGCAACTACTGGGATGTACCGATCACTGTCGTCGCCACCGATACCGCGTGGGTGACAGGGTGGGCCCCCGAGGTTGCCGTGATCGCTCCGGTGCGTCTGCTGGACTCGCGGGTCGGTGTGCCCTCAACGGTGGATGGCCGGTTCTGGCAGGTCGGTGCGCGTGCGGCTGGTTCGGTGACAGAGCTTGTTGTGGCGGGTCGTGGTGGGGTGGCTGTCGATGCCGCCGCCGTGGTGTTGAACGTGACGGTGACCGAACCGCAGACGCCGGGTTTCGTGACGGTGTTCCCGTGCGGGTCGGCGGTGCCCACCGCGTCGAACCTGAACTTCGTGGCCGGTCAGACCGTCCCGAATGCAGTGATCGCCAAGCTGGGTACGAATGGAAAGGTCTGTCTGTACACGTCGGCGGTCACGCACCTCATCGTCGATG
>WLMZ01000073.1 GCA_009726095.1 Actinomycetota bacterium | reverse complement strand
TGGGCCGGCGGCTACGTGGGCGATGGCGTGACCACGAGCAACCTGGCCGGGCGAACCGTGGCCGATCTCATGTTGGGCCGGAACACCGAGCTCACCACGCTGCCGTGGGTCGGCCACCGGTCGCGCCGTTGGGAGCCCGAGCCACTCCGGTGGATCGCGATCCGTTCAGCGCTTGCGCTCGCCGAAGCAAGCGACCGCTACGAGACCCGGCGGCGCCGGCCCGAGCGGGTGCGCAGCTGGTTGCTCGGCTCGCTGCTCGGACAGTAGAACCGGCGCGCACCCGCGCCTCACCACACCCCCGACGCCGTGTAGCGCTCTACGAATGTGGAGCACCACCAACTAGGCTGAATCAGGTGAGCCTCACTGAGACCCTTCCGACTCGGTATTACCTCGATCCCGCCATTTGGGAGATCGAGAGGCACCAGATTTTCGCAAAGACCTGGGTGATGGTCGCCAACGACCATCAGGTGCCCAAGCCCGGCGACTACATCACCGAGCAGGTTGCCAATTGGCCGATCTTCGTGCAGCGCGCCGAAGACGGCAGCCTGCGCGCCTTTCACAACATGTGCCCGCATCGCGCCGGGCCCATCGTGTGGGAGGGCGAGGGCCATCAGGCCAACCTCGTGTGCCGCTATCACGGCTGGGCGTTCGATAAAGAGGGACTACTCATCAACGCCCGCGACTTCGGCGCCGAGGCCCCCGCAGAGGCGTGCCTCACCAAGGTCCGTGCGCAGAGTTGGCGGGGCATGATCTTCGTCTGTCTCGATCCGACTGTGCCCGATCTCGTTGAGTGGCTCGGCGGCTTCATCGCCGAGTGCGAGCCGTACCCCACCGAGTCGTACCGTTTCCACAGCCGCTCCGTGCGACACACGACGATGAACTGGAAGGTGTACAACGACAACTTCCTCGAGGGCTACCACCTGCCACTCGTGCATCCGGCGATGTGCCGCGAGGTCGAGGCGTTGGAGTACCGCGTCGCCGGCAAGGGCGACCCACGCTGGAACATCCACACGGCACCCCGTCGCGATGGCCAGACCTGGAGCGGGGTCTGGGGTTACTTCTACCCGTGTTTCTCGTTCGACATCTTCCCCGGCGGCATGGCGGTCGAGCGATGGCTGCCCGTGGGACCCGGACGGATGGACCTCATCTTCGAGTACTTCTTCGAGGAAAACGCCGAGGACACCGAATCGATCGTCAAGGACAGCGAAGAAGTCGCCGACGAAGACGTACGCATCGGCGAGATGGTGCAGAAGAACCTCGTCGCCGGGCTGTATCAGTCGGGCTGGCTCAGCCCCCGCCACGAGCATGCCGTCGGCGAGTTCCACCAGATGGTCAAGGCGGCAATCGACCCGCACCTGGGCTGATCCTCGTCAGCGGTGCAGGCCGCTGTCGGCCACCGTTGCGCGCAGGCGCACCGTGAACACCGAGTCGCCGGAGAGCACTGCGCTACGGGCGAACAGCCGGCCCCCCTCCCAATTGGACAGCCCCAGTTCGGGACGATCCAAGGCAAATTGGCCATCGACCCAACGGGTGAATCCATCGCCGATGAATGGCGCATCGCACCGCTGAAAGAACCGCTCGTGTTCGGCTGTGTCGGTGCTGATGAGCGAGGCGACCAGATGGGGACTGTGCCGATTGAAGAGACGCACGGCCTCATCGACGGTGTCGACCACCACCAGCGACACCTCCGGCGAGTTCTCCCATTCCCACTCATGGGCCAGCACCGACACCTCGATCGTGTCGGCGAACGGTTCGTGATGGCTTCCGTCTGCACGGTCGACGAGCACCGTCTCGGCGAAGTGGTGCCGGGGCACATGCACAGCCGATGCCTGCTCAACGTGCAGCCGCGCCGAGGTGCGGCGGGCCAGGCCGGCGGCCCGTAGCGTGTCGATGAACACCGGCACCAGATCGGGAGCGCGGTCGGCCACGATGCAGCACACGTTGAGCGTGTTGCACACCTTGCGGTCCAACGAATGCAGGACCGATTCACGGAAGCGCTCCGTGTCGGCCTGCGACGCTGCCACGAGCCACGCGCCCCCGGTTCCGTGCAAGCTCACTGGCACACCCACCTGACGCGCCACGGCGCCGAGTTGGGCCACCGCCTGGCCCGAGCCACGGGCGATGGCCAGCGACAGGCGAGCGTCGTTGAACAACGCCCACCCCGTGGACCGCTCCGGCGAGTCGACCAACACAACGGCGCCGCCGGGGAGACCAGCACGGGCCAGCGCCGGCGACAGCGCATGGCGCATGATGGCGCGCGCCGTCCCGAGAGCATCGCTACCGATGCGCAGTACCGCTGTGTTCCCAGTTCGAAGGACCCCAGTTGCATCTGCAAAGACATTGGGGCGACCCTCGAACACGAACCCCACGGTGCCAAGTGGCGCCCGTTCGGCCACGACCGACCAGCCCTGATGATCGACCTGTTCGATGATCCCCGTACGCGATGCTGGGGTGTCGCGCCACACAAGCAGACCAGCGATCATGTCGGCGCGCATGTCGGACGACAGCTCCAACCGGGTGGTGGTCCGGCCCCGATCAGCGGCGGAGCGCACGTCGGCGGCGTTGGCCTCGGCAATCTGAGCGAACACCATGTCGTTGGCCAGCAGTTCGGCGAACGCTGCGAAGAAGACGGTGATCTGATCGTCGCTCACCTCGGACAGCGCCACGAAGGCGTCGGTTGCCGCGGTCACCGCCGCGCTGACGAGATCGAATTCAGCGGATGGGATGTGCAACAGCGCCCCGTTGTCCTGCACCACCACCAAACGGTCGCCCGGCCGGAAGGCTGCGGCCAGCGTGTCGCTGACCGCGACAACGCGGTCGCCCCCGAAGGGCACCAGTTGACCGGGCTGCAACGCCAGCAGGGATTGGATTTCGTCCATCGCGAGACAGCGTAGGTGCTCACCGGTGGACGCAGGTGGCCCGCGAGCCCATATCGTTGTGGCGTGAGCGCTCCACAGTTGTACTTTCGCCAGCTCCTCTCGGGCCGCGACTTCGCCAAGAACGACCCCATCGCCCGTCAGATGGTCAACTTCGTCTACGCCATCGGCGACGCGACCACCGGCGAAACGCTGCTGGTCGACCCGGCCTATGCGGTGAACGACCTGATCGATGCCGTCGAAGCCGACGGCATGCGCGTCACCGGGGTCCTCGCCACGCATTATCACCCTGACCACGTCGGCGGCACGATGATGGGCCACACCATCGAGGGTGTCAGCACGCTGCTCGATCGCTGCCAATGCCCCATCCATGTGCATTCCGACGAAGCACCGTGGGTACAGCGCACCACCGGCGTGTCGGCCACCGACCTGGTGCAACACGCATCCGGCGACATCGTGCTCGTCGGCGGCATCGAGATTACGCTGGTTCACACGCCGGGCCACACGCCGGGGAGCCAGTGCTTCCTGGTCCAGGGCCGCCTGGTCTCGGGCGACACGCTGTTCCTCGAGGGCTGCGGCCGGACAGACCTGCCGGGCAGCAACCCGGAGCAGATGTACTCCAGCCTGCAAATGCTCGCCGCGCTGCCCAACGACACGGTGGTGTTCCCCGGGCACATGTACTCGGCGTCATCGAGCGGATCCATGGACGCGCTACGCGAAGACAACTATGTGTTCAAGCCACGCACCAAAGAGGCGTGGATGCAGTGGTTCGGCGGTGCCAACTGATCCACCGCCCGTTGCGACGATCAGCAATTAGCGCAGGCTGAGGGCGAGGCCGACCAACGCTGCGTGGTAGGTGACCATCACTGCCAGCGGGAACCAGGGCTTCTTGCCCACGAACTCGCGCCAACCGAGCAAGGTGTCGCTCAGCACGAACGCGGCCGCACCGGCCACAGCCCACCAACGGCCCGTCATCGGGGCGACCACCGCCATGGCGGAGATGATCACGAGATACGCAAGCACCGGCGCGGTGAGTTCTGGCTTGTTCGCAACTGCACCGGCGATGATGCGGCGCCCGACGGTGACCGCGTGCACGGCCAATACGGCTGCGGCGGCGATTCCCCACAGCGGCTTGTGGAGGTGCAGGGTGACGAACATGGCGATGAACACCAGATGCCCGATGAGGAACGATCCGAGCCCGACGACGAACCGGTCGACCACGTCGAGCAGTGCGATGTCGCCGATGAGGCAGAACACCAGGCCGACGACGGCGAGCACAGTGGCCGTGCGGGGCCCATCGGCGGCGACGGCCACCCACATCACCAGTGCCGTGGCGATGGGCTTCGAGACGGTCTCCATGGTCGGATTGGGCCGCAACTTCGTGAACCAGTTGACGGACATGCCAACAGCAGTACAGATCAGCGCCAGAGTCAGCATGCCGTCAGCCTCTCACGCCGGCAATCTCACACCAGTGCTTTGATGATCGCAGCAAGTGCTGCCACCACCAGCAGCACCAGCACCAGCACGCGGAAACGCCCCGGAGTGAAGCGGTGTCGCAGCGGGAACCCCACGAGCAGACCGAGCCACATCGCTGGCAGCGCGACCGCGCTGAGGGTGAGTTCGTCGACATGCACCTTGCCGCCGATGGCAAACATCGCCATACCCACGACGCCGCTGATCGTGAACACGACCGACAGCGTGGCGCGAAATGGTTCAGGCTCCACCCGGCGGGCCTGCAGGGCGAAGGCGAGCGGTGGGCCGTTCGTGGAGATCGACGTGTTCAGCACGCCGCTGAGAAAGCCGGCACCGATGTCGAAGCCGGGGCCCATGTGTTCCAGGTCGAGTCCGCGGCTCAGGGCCGCCACGGCCAGGAGCACGGCACCGCCGAGGACCAACCGCAGGACACGATCGCTGACGACGACGTACACCACGAACCCCAGTGGCATGCCGGCGACGGCTCCGGCGCAGATGCGCTTCACCAGCATCAGATTGGCGGAACGCCGATACCGGTAGGTCTGGATCATGTTGGTCACGAGCCCGACGACCGAGGACACGATGACGGTCGGGTGCAACGGAATGGCCAAGCTGATCAGGGGTACCGACAACAGCCCGAACCCGAACCCGGCCACGGCGCTGATGATCGACGACAAGAAGACGGCGGCGAACACCACCAGGTACTGGCCAACGCTGTAGGCGGCGATGATCACCGGGTCCTCCGACCAATCGGGCGAGTCACATCAGGTCGGGCCACGGCCGCACACCCTAGGGCCCCGACCATGCCGCAGGAGGACCACCCGTTGCGCCGTGTCGGCGAACCACACAATCTGGCTGGCACTGAGGCAACGATCGCCCTCGATTTCGGGCGCGCCTCCGGCTACGACGATCGACCCACCGTGTAACGTCACCTCATGTCCGCCCAACCGGTGCAGATGGCGGTTGCGGGCCGAGAGCTCACGATCACCAATCCCGACAAGGTGTTCTTCCCCGCCCGCGGGGACACCAAGCTCGATCTCGTCCACTTCTACCTTTCGATCGGCGAGCCGCTGATGCGGGCGATGTTCGACCGTCCGGTGCTGTTGCAGCGCTTCCCGAACGGCACCACCGGGACCTCGTTCTTCCAGAAGCGCATTCCCGATTCTGCGCCCGACTGGCTGCAGACCACCACGGTGAGCACGCCCAACGGCACGCTGTCGAACGCCCTGGTCATCGCCGACCTTGCCCATCTCATCTGGGCGGTCAATCTCGGCTGTCTCGGCTTTCATTCGTGGCCCATACGCGCCAGCCACCCCGAAGTGGCCGACGAGCTCCGCATCGACCTCGACCCCGGACCGGGCACCACGTTTGCGATGACCATCGAAACCGCACACGAGACGCAACGGCTGTTCACCGAGCTGGGTGTACGCAGTTACATCAAGACCTCCGGCAACCGCGGTCTGCACGTGTACGTGCGCCTGCTCCCCAACTGGAACTCGTTGCAGGTACGCGCCGCTGCAGTGGCCGTGGCGCGCGAACTCGAGCGACGCCGCCCCGACCTCATCACTGCTGCGTGGTGGAAAGAGCAGCGCGGCGAGCGGATCTTCATCGACTTCAACCAGAACGCGCCCCACAAGACCGTGTTCGCTCCCTGGTCGGTACGCGCCCGAGATCATGCCCCGGTGTCCTGTCCGTTTCCGTGGGACGAACTCGACAGCATCCGCCCCGACGAACTCACCATCGCAACCGTGCCCGGCCGCGTGCGGGCCAACGGCGATCCATGGGGCGACATGGATCAACACCCCAACCCACTCGATGCCCTCTTGGTGCTCGTGGCAGCCGATCAGGCCGCCGGCATTGCTGACGCCCCCTGGCCCCCGCAGTACCCCAAGATGGCCGGTGAGCCGCCACGGGTCGCACCCAGCAGGGCCAAGAAGACCTGAGGCCCGTCGGGCACCGTCGCTGCCTGACAGATAACGTGACGTGGTGTCCCAAGGAACCCCGTGACCACCGGTCATTTGTCTGCGATGGCGGGCCACCTCTGGCAACGCTTTCATCACCATTCAGGTGCCGTACGATTGGCCCTGTTGTTCTGCGCAGTCGCAGCGGTCGGCTACGGGGCCGGTGCCGTCATGCAGGCACTGGGCGCACGCCGCGCCGACGCCAAGGGCGACACGGGGATCGCTGCGATGATCCGGCAACCGATCTTCCTCATCGGACTCCTCACCGACTTCGGGGCATGGGTGATCTCGCGTTTTGCACTCCATACGCTGCCACTCTTCGCCGTACAGACCATGCTCGCGGGAAGTCTGGCCATCACCGTGCTGCTGGCCCGCATCGTGTTGAACGCCGAACTGCACGGCCGCGATCGCCTGGCCATCGCGGCCACCATGGTGGGTCTCGTCATCGTGGGTATCTCGGCATCGCCCGAACCCGCCAACGACATCACTCACCGGCTCAAGGTCTGCATCCTCGTCGGCATCCCCATCGTGATCGCGCTCGGCACCGTCGCGCTGAAGCTGCACAAGTCTGTGGTGCTCGCCGTGCTTTCCGGTGCAGCATTCACGGGCAGCGCGCTGGCAGCTCGCGCCGTGCACATCAAGGACGAATCGCTCGGTGGCATTCTCAGCGAACCGCTGCTGTGGGCCGTGTTGATCTACGCCGTCCTTGCGCTGGGATTACATGCCACAGCGCTGATGCGCGGACACGTGGGCCCGGTGACCGCCGCCATGTGGGCAACCGAGGTACTGATGGCATCCGTCATCGGCGCCATTGCTCTCAACGACCACATGCGGCGCGGTTGGACGATCCCGGCCATCGTCGGCATCAGCCTGACCGTTGCTGCCACGGTGGTGCTGGCCAGATCGCCTGCACAGGAGCTCGACCACCGCACGGCGCCAGCCGCCGCCCACCCGTCGGTACGGGGCCGTTCGTGACCCCGTCAGTGCACCGGCGCTGACGCTGCGGCCAGCCGCGCCTCGTGCACGGTGTCGGGCACGAAACGGGGGCGGAACGCGACGAGGAACACCAGACCACCGACAAAGATGGTGGCGCTGGCCACCACGAGCGGCGTATTCGAGGAGATGCTGCCAGCGATATAGCCGACAAGGATCGATGCCGGCACCTGCGCCAGGCTCTGCACGCTGCTGTAGATACCCATCGCCTCACCCTGACGACCGGGTTCGGCCGACCGGCTGACGAGGCTGGTGAGGTTGGCCATCGACAGACCGTTGAAGGCCGCGAAGACAGGGATGGTGAGATACAGCGGCGCCTTCGAGGTGGCCATGAAGTAGATGGCGAGCACGGCAGCATTGCCGAACAGCGAGAACCGCAACACCTTGTAATCGGCGAGTTTTTTGGCGACGAGGCCGACGACCAATCCCTGCGCCAGAGCGATGAAGATGCCGACCACGGCGAAGTAATCGCCGGTCTGGCCCGGCGTGAAATCGAACGTGTTGCGCAGGTAGACGCCGAAGAAGGTGGTGAAGAAGGTAAAGCCGGCGTTGAACAGGAACGCCGCCATCAGCGGCACGCGCAGGCGCGGCGACGTGAATCCACCGATCACGTTCGACACCGACTTGGCCAGCTGGAGACGACCCGAATGGAACTTGTCCTTCAGCGTCTCGGGCAGCAACGTGATGATCAGGCAGCAGTTGATCGCAGCCAGGATGGCGGCAAACCAGAACGGCGTCGCAGCACCGAACCAGCTCGGGGTGTGGAACAACCCGTAGAAGCTGGCGTTCGGCGCGCTGAGACGGCCACCGAGATATGGTCCGATGACGAAGCCGAGCCCGAACGCCGCGCCGAGCAGGCCGAAGTTCTTGGCCCGGTTGGCGTTGGTGCTGATGTCACCGATGGCGGCCTGGGCAACGGCCAGGTTGCCACCTGTGATGCCATCGAGCGCCCGAGCAGCAAACATGAGCGGCAGGTTCTTGGTCACGATGCCGATCGCGAAGAGCACATAGCCCACCGATGTACCCGCGATCGACATGGCGAGCACCGGTCGGCGACCAAGACGATCTGAGAGCTGGCCGAGAATGGGTGCCGCCAGGAAGATGCACAGCGGGTAGACGGCCTGCAGCCAGCCGAGCATGATCAGGCCCTGATGCGGGGTCCAACCCGCCGGCGTGACCCGAAACTTCGAGCTCGGGTCGATCAACAGGGGGAACACCGGGATCAGGATGCCGAAGCCGACGAGATCGATGAACACCGTGATGAACACGGCGGCCAGTGGGTTTCGGCGGGATGAGAGTGTTGGGCTCAAGAAACGTTCCTCACGACAGCGGCCCTCACCTCACGTCAGCAGCCCGGGTCGGGGCTGAAGGGCCCTCCCAATCTACGCAAGCTTTGACTCCAAGCCGCACTCTGCGACAAGCTTGTGTCATGGCTGTTGACAACATCACCGATTCTGAAACCGCGCGCGTCGAGACCGCACTTGCCGGATTACTCGCTGCGCACGACCCCAAGGTGCTGACGTCCACCGAGTTCCGTGGTCACCAGTACGACGCCGGCCTGGCATGGGTGCACTTCCCCACCGGGTTCGGCGGCTTGGGCGTGCGGCCCGACCTGCAAAAGATCGTCGAGCAGCGACTGCGGGGCGCTGGTGCCAAGGGTGCCGATCCGGCATCGTTCTTCCTCGCCCTGGCCGGCCCCACCATCGTCACCCACGGCACCGACGAACAGCGCAACCGCTTCCTGCGCCCCATGTTCACCGGCGAAGAGCGCTGGTGCCAGCTGTTCAGTGAGCCCGGCGCAGGCAGCGATTTTGCCGGTCTGGCCTGCAAGGCCGTGCGCGACGGCGAGGAATGGATCGTCAACGGGCAAAAAGTGTGGAACACCATTGCCCATCTGGCCGACTGGGGCATGCTCGTGACCCGCTCGAACCCCGACAGCCCCAAGCACAAGGGCATGACCTACTTCGCCGTCGACATGCACAGCGCCGGCCTCGAAGTGCGGCCACTGCGCCAGATCACCGGCGAAGCCGAGTTCAACGAGGTCTACCTCACCGACGTCCGCATTCCCGACGCCAACCGCATCGGTGCCGAAGGCGAGGGTTGGCGCGTGTCGCTGACCACGCTGATGAATGAGCGCAGCACCATCGGCGGAGGTGGCAGCGCCCCCAAGCGCGGCTCGGGGGCCATTGCCGAAGCGGTACACATCTGGCAGGCGCTGCCCGAGGACAAGCGCAACGCTGCACAGAAGGACCAGCTGATGAAGATGTGGGTGCGGGCAGAGTGCCAGCGCCTCACCAACATCCGTGGTGGGGCCAATCGCAAGGCCGGCAACCCCGGACCGGAGGGATCGGTGTCCAAGCTGGCCATGGCCGAGCTGAACAAGGCGCTGTTCGAGCTGTGCATCGACCTCCTCGGAGCCGACGCCATGATCGGTTACGACTACACCTTCCGCCGCCCGGAGTCATTGTCCACCGAGGGAATCGAGCACGGCGTGCGTCACGCGTTCATGCGGGTCCGCGCCAACTCCATCGAGGGCGGAACCAGCGAGATCATGCGCAACATCCTCGGCGAGCAGGTGCTCGGCCTTCCCGGCGAGCCCCGTGTCGACAAAGACGTCCCCTGGATCAGCGTCCCGCGTAGTTAGCGGCACCCGGCCAGCGCGAGTCCCGCAGGTTCAGCGGGGATGGCGGGCGGCGATGGTGCGGCGCAGGCCTTCGCGCCAGCCCACGGCGCAGGGACCGGTGATGGCGAGGCGGCGGGTCACGTCGGCCACCGAGCCGCGCAGCGTGCCCTCCACCGGGCGCACCACCACCTCTGCGGTCCTGCCCAGCAACTCACCTGCGTAGGCGCTCCACTCCTGCACGCTCACCGCCTCGTCGCCGGCCCAGTTCACGATCGTTGCAGGCGTGGTGGCTGCGGCGAGCAGCGCCGCCGCTTGGGTGTTGATGTCGTCCTGATAGATGGGGCTGTACATGCACGGACCCCACCGGGTCCACACGGGATCACCGGCTGCGATGGCGTCGGCATGCAACGCCGGAAGGCCACCCCGCGGGCCGTATGCAGCGTTCATGCGCGCGATGGTCACCGGTAGGCCGAACGCACGCGAGCAGAACCGGGCCACGGCCTCCTGGCCGATCTTGGCCACCGAGTAGGTGGGCGAATGCTGTGGGTTCACGTCGCCCATCGGATCGGTTTCGCGGTAGGCGTGACGCGGATCGGGATGGGGCTTGTAGACCGAGTGCGTCGACATCACCAACGCTGCCTGCGCTGTACGGCAGTGCATCAGCACGAACCCGGTGGCCTCGGCATTGGCGCGCAGCGCGACATCGAAGTCGTTGCCGGGGCCCTGGAACGCAGCGAGGTGCAACACATGGGTGAAGTCATCGGGCACGCCCGACAGGTCGCCCGCAGCCAGGTCGCACTGCACCGGGGTGACGCCGATGGCCTCCACCTGTTGTCGGCTACCGGCATCGCCGAACCGGGCGAGGCCCCAGACGTCGTTGTCCTCAGCCAGGAACTGGGCCAAGGGGAAGGCGATCTGCCCGGTGATCCCGGTGATCAGGATCTTCGCTCCGGTCAGGGGCGTTGGTTGGCTCAGCATGTCGCGCTCACCATGGCATTGTGGCCCCGCCGTTGGCGCGCAGCACCATACCCGTGACGAATCGTGCCGCGTCCGACGCCAGGTACAGCACCGCATGGGCCTGATCGATGGGATCGCCGGCGATACCCATCGGGGCCGACGCCGCACGCATCGCCACGTAGGCCGCCTTGCGCTCGGCATCGATGGTTCCGTCCTCGCGCAGCACGTGGCGCTCGTTCATCGGGGTATCCGTCCAGCCGGGAGCGATGGTGTTGACGCGGACGCCGCTGGCGGCGACCTCCATCGCCAATCCCCGGCTGTACTGCGCAGCGGCGGCCTTCGATGTGGAATAGCCGGTCACGGTGGGGGTGGCGACGTCGACCACCCCGGACGTGACGTTGATGATGCTGCCCGAGCCGGCCGCAACCATCACCCGGGCAGCGGCCTGCGACCCGAACACGACCCCTTTGAAGTTCACGGCATGGACGCGGTCGAGTTCGGCCTCGGTCACGGTGAGCGGGGTGGAGTCATCGATGACCGCAGCGTTGTTCACCATGATGTCCAGCCGACCGTGACGCCTGGCCACGTCGGCAACCAGCAGATCCACCGCCTGCTGGTCGGCCACATCGAGCACGGCGAATTCGAACGACAGTCCCTGTTTGCCGAGTCCGGACTCGACGCGATCGAACGCCTCCGACGCGAGGTCTGTCAGCACGACCACGGCCCCCGCCTGTGCGAGCACGGTCGCTGTCGACAGACCGATTCCACGCGCTGCGCCGGTGACGATGGCGACACGACCGGAGAGATCAAACGGGTTGTCCTGCATCAGCCGAGCTTCGCGCAGCAGCGCTCACCGGAACGGGTGGAGCCGACGAACGTTCATGGTCTCTGCGCTCACCGCAGTGGGTGTACCGGCCAGCTGAGATGCCGACTGGTTGAAATGCAGGCGCGTTGCGATATCGGGCGGGTGACGACAGATCAGTCGGCTTGACGGCGCGAGCGGGTGCGCTCGCGGCCACCGCCTGCGCTGGGCGGGGCGTTGGTCAACGGGCCGATCTCGGCCACGATCTGCTCGATGGTGGGGCGGGGTTCGTCGCCCACCTCGTCGAGCGCCTGACGCATCGCGGCGATGTGCGCCGGCGAGGTGCCGCAGCAACCGCCGATGATGCGCGCACCCGATGCCACGGCCAGCCCGGCATACGAGGCCATGACCTCGGTGGTGCCGCTGTACACGATCTCGGTGCCGTGGAACTGCGGCACGCCGCAGTTGCCCTTGGAGATGTACACGTTGTCCGGGCCACAACTGTCGCTCATCGACAGCAGGGTGACCAGGATGTCGCTGGCACCCACGCCGCAGTTGGCGCCCATCGCCAGCGGAGCGACAGCCAGGCCCTCGAACACCGAGGCAATGGCGTCGGGCATGATGCCCATCATCGTGCGCCCCGCCGTGTCGAACGACAGCGTCGCGGTGTAGGGCATGCCCACCTCGATGGCTGCGTTGGCAGCGGCGCGGACCTCTTCAACCGACGACATCGTCTCAATCCAGACGACATCGGCGCCACCGGCCTTGAGGCCCTCGATCTCGGTGCGGAACGATGCGATCGCAGCGGCCTCGGTGAGCGCGCCGAGCGGCTCGAACAACTCCCCGGTCGGCCCGACGGATCCGGCGACCACCACTGGACGGTCGCATGCGTCGGCCACGTCGCGGGCCAACTCGGCCGCGCGCTTGGCGAGATCAAACGCCTGATCCTGGGCCTTGTGCAGTTTCAGGCGGTGCGCATTGCAGCCAAAGGTGTTGGTCAGGATGATGTCGGAACCGGCATCGACGAACGCCTGATGCAACGCCTTGACGCGATCGGGATGGTCGATGTTCCAGAACTCCGGGGGCTCACCCGGCCCGAGGCCGTTTTCGAAGTAGTTGGTGCCGGTGGCACCGTCGGCGAGCAGTACTCGTCGGGTCTGCAAAAGTTCAGCGAGCGAAGTGCGCATCGAGATCATGTATCCCTCGGCCGGCGGGCGGTCCACCACGGCCATCTCAAGTATGCCAATCCCGGTGGTGAATGGCGGAGACCCTCTGGGGTCACCGAACGGCGCGAACGGCGCAAACCAATAATGCAATGCATTACACTCCTGAGCGTGCCCACCGTTGGGCGCGTTCGTACAGGGGGGAATGACGTGGAGTTCGGCGTATTTCTGAATGGCTACATCCCGGGTCCGGCGGCCCACGACACCACGAGCGAGCACACGGTGCTGATGCGCGAGGCGCAGTACGCCATCCACGCCGACAAGCACAACTGGAAATACGCCTGGTTCGGCGAACACCACGCGCTCACCGAGTACAGCCACATGTCGGCTCCCGAGGTGATCATGGGCTACATCGCAGCCAACACCGATCGCATCCACCTCGGCTCGGCCATCAACAACCTCTCCCCCCGCGTCAACCACCCGGTGCGCAACGCCGAGCGAGCGGCAACGCTGGACCACTTCACGAACAACCGCTACGAATGGGGTACCGGCCGCGGTGCCGGCAGCCACGAGATCGCCACGTTCAACATCTTGGACAAGAACTCCACCAAGAGCGAGTGGGAGGAATGCGTCCACGAGATCCCCCGCATGTGGGAGCAGCTCGACTACACATTCGAGGGTCAGCACTTCACCGTGCCGACACCCCACAACATCCTGCCCAAGCCCTACGGGAAGGGCCACCCGCCGATCTGGGTCGCCTGCGGTAATCCGCCCACCTTCGCCCGCGCCGGCGAACTGGGCATCGGCGCCATCGCATTCAACTTCGAGCCGATCTTCAACCTGAAGGGCCGCATCGACGCGTACAAAGAAGCCATCCAGCACTGCACCGAGCCGCTCGGCCAGTACATGAACAACAACGTGATGATGACCAACGCCGTCATCTGCCTCAGCGACCGCAAGCGTGCCCGCGAACTGGCCATCGATGGTCTCGGCAGTTATCTGGTCACGATGGTCAACCTGTACCACGACACCATGCCCCAGTCGATGGACGCCATCGTGTGGCCGAAGTCGCCGATCTCCATTCGCGAGATCGCCAACGGCGATCCCGAGGCCTTCCTCGACTCCTTGATCGCTGGCGGGTACCTGCTCTGCGGCACACCCGATGAGGTCGTCGAGCAGGTGCAGAACTATCAGTCGGTGGGATGTGACCAGTTGGTCTTCGGCCTCCCCAGTTCGATGGAGCACGACGAGGTGCTCGAGATGCTCGAGATCTTCGGGCAGCAGGTGATCCCCGAGTTCGACACGGACCCGGTGCACTCCACCACCCGTTACCGCGAGAACGCCAAGCCGAAGTACAACAAGTTCAACTTCCCCGTACCCGAAATCCACGTCGAGCGCATCCCGGCCAATGCGCTACTCCCGCTGCGCTGACCTGATCGGCACCTCGGTAGGCCGGCACCGGGCCCGCACCCGCTGATTCGCATCGGGTGCGATACGGTGCACAATTGCCGCCGCACAAGGGAGCAACATGAGCGACGAACGCCCTCGCACGTCCACACGTGACCACCAGCAACTGCGTGAACAGCTCACCACCTGGCTCGGAGGACACCTTCGCAATGCAACCATCTCCGAGTTCGTCGTGCCATCGACCAACGGTATGTCCAGCGAGACCATCCTGTTCGAGGCACAGTGGACCGACGAATCCGGCAGCGCTGCGTCGAGACGTTTTGTCCTGCGCCTCCCACCGGACCCGGGGTCCGAGCCGGTGTTCCCGGTGTACGACATGCCGCGCCAGTTCAACGTGATGCGCCTCGTGGCCGAACGCACCGACGTGGCCATCCCACCCACGGTGTGGCTCGAGACCGACCCCACGCCACTGGGCGCGCCGTTCTTCGTGATGGAACGCATCGACGGCGTGGTGCCACCCGACCTCATGCCGTACACCTTCGGCGACAACTGGTTCTTCGATGCCGATCCCGTCGATCAGGCGCGGCTGCAGCAGACGTCCATCGAGGCACTGGCCAAGATCCACTCGATCTCCGCATCCGACCCCGAGGCCGCGTTCCTCGTCATCGACGCCCCGGGCGACACACCGCTGCAGCGCCACGTCAACGACCAGCGCGCTTTTTACGAGTGGGTCGCCGCCGACGGCGTGCGGTCACCGCTGATCGAACGCGCCTTTGCCTGGCTCGATGCCAACTGGCCCTCCGACGAAGGCGACACCGTCGTGAGTTGGGGCGATGCGCGCATCGGCAACATCATGTACCGCGACTTCCAGCCCGTCGCAGTCCTCGATTGGGAGATGGCCGGCCACGGGCCACGAGAGATCGACCTGGCGTGGATGATCTTCCTGCACCGCTTCTTCCAGGACATCAGCGACATGATGGGTATGCCCGGCCTACCCGATTTCATGCGGGCCAGCGACGTGGCTGCGGCATACGCATCTGCCAGTGGTCATACGCCGCGCAACCTCGAATGGTTCATGCTCTATGCCGCGCTCCGCCATGCCATCGTGATGTTCCGCATCACCCGCCGCCAGATCATGTTCGGCGAGGCGGAGATGCCCGAGAACCCCGACCACGCCTTCATCCATCACGCCACGCTGGCAGCGATGATCGATGGCACCTACTGGGCGAAGCTGTGAGCATGTGTGCCACGGTGACCCCGGTCTCCGCTCCGGCTGCATGACCGCGCGACAGTTTCGGATCGGCGTCGGCGCTGGCGTCGTGCTGGCCATCGTCCTGCATCTTCGCTTTCTCTTCACCCCCCTCACCGCCGACGAAGGCGGGTTCCTTGCCATCGGGAGGGCGTGGGGCCACGGCAGCGATCTGTACCGGCAGGTCTGGGTGGACCGACCGCAGGGCGTGCTGGTGGTGTTCCGACTGTGGGACGACATCGCCGGTGGCAGCACGGCCTCGGTGCGCATCATGGCCACGCTGTTCGCCGTGGTCGCCGTGATCGCAGCGGGGGTGATCGCCCGGGTGCTCGCCGACCGCACCACCGGGGTGTTGGCCGCCATCTTCGTGGCCGCGCTGTCGTCTGCTCCGATCATCGAGGGTTTCATTGCCAACGGTGAACTGCTCAGCGGAGCCTTGTCGGTTGCCGGACTCGCCGTCGGGTGCATGGTCATCACCGGCCGCTGGGGGGCACGGTGGATGTTTGCGTCGGGCGTTATCGCTGGCTGCGCGATGTCCATCAAGCAATCGGGGCTCGACGGGTTCCTCGCAGTCTTCGCGTGGCTCGTGCTCGCCCTACTGTTCGCTTGGCGTGAGCGCGTGGTCCTGCTGCGGTGGATGGCCCTGCTGATCGGTGGATTCGCTGCTGTCATCGGGCTCCTCGCGCTGCACGGAGCCCTCACCGGCTGGCACGACTGGTGGTTTGCATTCGCCGGTTATCGCCTCGGGTCGCGCAGCGCCCTGGTGGGCGCCGATTGGGCTCGCTTACGCAACACGATGCACGCCGCCCTCCCCATCCTCGGCCCAACGCTCGCTGCGGCGGCGATCTGCGCAGCGGGGTACTTCTCCAGGCCCGGTCGGAAACCTCGCAACGAGCTTTCGATCCTCGCGCTGTGGATGGTTGCCGCCACCGCTGCCTTCCTGTCCGGCGGCCAGTTCCACCGCCACTACTGGGTGACGCTGGCATTCCCGATCGCCGTACTCGGCGCCGTGTGCATCACTTCGCTCCGCGGCTGGCGCACACAGGCGTTGGTCGCAGCAGTGGTGCTGCTCCCTGCGATGGTCAGCTCGGTCCGGCTCATCGCTCTCCCCCGCCAGCAGGTGCCGCTGCGCACCAGTACCGACCCCCGCCTGGTCAAGGACGAGCACATGGCCCACTGGTACCTGGCCAACCGCGCTCCCGGCGAGACGATGTACATCATGTGCGCCGGTGCAGCCTTCTACGGCAACGCCCGGGAGGACCCACCGTTTCCGTACCTGTGGTACGACAACGTCCGTCAGGTGCCCGGGGCCCGCCAGCAGTTGGGCGCAATGCTGACATCCGCCGCTTCGAGACCCACCTTCGTGGCCCTGTACCAATCACCCGACGGTTGCGACTCGTCGGGCATCAGCAGCCGGGCCATC
>WLMZ01000072.1 GCA_009726095.1 Actinomycetota bacterium | reverse complement strand
GATCACCCTCAACGGCCGACCGAGCAGCAGCGCCATTCTGCCGAAGACCAGCAGCAAGATGGCCCACACCGCCGTCGGCATTGACGACGAGCCCGTTCCGGGCAGCGCGGATGTGCGGCCCGGGTTGGTGGTGGTGGTGGTGACTGCGAACGACGCCGAGAGCGTCGTGGTAGTGGCCGAACGTATCGTCGTGGTCGTCACGCCCGAGGCGGCGGTCGTCGTGGTCGCCCCAGCCACAGTGGTGGTCGTTGCATTTGCATTCGTCGTCGTCGTGGCGGCAGCAGTGGTCGTCGTCGTGGTATCGGATGACGCAACAGCCCAGGTGAACCCGGCCGGCGTGTCGCCCCCGGCGGCAGTGAGGGTGATCTGGGCCGACCAGTACTTCACAGTCGCTCCGGCCTGCGTGCAGGCAAAGCCGACGATGTAGTCACCTGCGGGCACGGAACCCGACGGCGTGAAAGCGCCGAACGAGAACGTCGGGATGCCCGCGATCAGCCCAAGTGGGCTGGCCGCCGGGTTCTTGTTGACCACCGGGTTTCCGGTGCTGTCGAACATCGGCGAGACGAACGACGAACCAACAGCGTTGGGGCCGCTGGCGTAGGTCAGGGCGGCGACGTCGACCGTGGATGCCACCATGAACGTCTGCCAGCGGTACGACGGGGTTCCGGAAGCACTCCCCGGGCATGCTGGCCCGACGGTGAACGGTGTCATCGAGAACTCCAGGTTGCTGCCACCGCCGGTGACTGCTGCAGGCGTTGGGTCGCTGGGGGGCGTGACGAACTGCACTGTGCCGGCGTTCTCGGCCGTTGCAGCGGCGTGGCGCTGGTGGCCCGCAGTAAACGTGAACACGAGCATTGCGGCGGACAACGCGGTGCCTGCACGAGCCAGATCGCGCGACAACCGTCGATGGGAAGGGTTGAGTTGCATGGGTCAGGACTCCTTGGAGAGTGAGGTGACCGAGGGGGGTGTCCCGGTCCTTGAGCGTGGTGAGAGGTGAGTGCTGCGACGCCGCCAGAACACGAGACCGGCGATGGTGATGCCGAGCCCCGCTAGGACCGGCAGGGTCCAGTCGGTGGTGGTCTCGGGTGGTGTCATCACGCTCGCCGGCTCGCTGGCAAGTCGCCAGGTGAGCAACGGCGGGTTGGCGTCGGGCTGTTCGGCGATGACGATCTCGGTGTCCCAGTATCGTGCGGTCTTGCCGAAGTAGGTGCAGGCAATACCAACGCGGTAACGCCCACCCGGAATGCGTTCGCCGGCGACGACTTCGAAGCTGAACGCTGGCAGCGTGTTGATCAGCCCGGGCTGTCCCCTGCCCGGATTCTGCCGGGTGAGCTGGTGCACGAACGGGCGGGTGTCCACCATGAACAGGGCGTAACGACCGTTGACGCTGGGTTCTGGGCCGATCGAGCCGTACCGAATGTCCACCGGATCATCACCAACCGGAATGCTGAAACTCTGTACCCGCCACTGGTCGTTGGCGCTGTCACCCGGGCAGGTGGCGTTGGCGGGAAGCCTCAGGCTGAACTGGGTCGTGGCGTCGCCGTGGGTGATGTCCTGCGTCCGGATGATCGCATCGGACACCTCCACCTGGCCGGCATCGACCGGCGCGTCCACCGTTGCCCATGCCGTCGGCCCGGCCAGCAGCCAGGTGACCAGCACCACCGCTGCAGCGAGCAGAGCCCCTACCCAACGACGACGGCGGCGGGGCGCGCCCCTGAACGACGAACGGGTCATCTCAGTCCGCATCGCCATCACCGGGCACGGGATCAGCACCCGGTTGCGGGCGGGGGGTGCGACGTCGGCGTGGGCGCTTGGTGATCTCGAGCGCCCCCAGTGCCGAGCCGAGGGTGAGCACCGTCAATCCGGGCACGGCGTACCGGCTGGGGGCGGGGGAGGTCGCCGGTGTCGCTGGTCCCGGGATGGGCGACACCTGCTCGGTCGTCGGGGTCGGCACCGTTGTGGTGGTTGGCGGCTCGGTGCTGACGGGCACCTCAGCGGGAGGTGCAGCAGTGGTCGGAGTGGTCACCGCCGGAGCCTTGAAGGGGCGCTTGACGGTGGTCGGTGTGGTCACCGTCGGAGCCGGCTCGGGTGGGGCGGCGACGAGCGTGCGCACCAACTCAGCCACTGTGGAGGCCTGCGAGGCGAGGTTGGCAGGAAGGGGCACGTAGCCACGCGGCAGCTGGCCGAGTTCCAGACCCGGCACCTGGCCCGCCCCGACGGCATAGTCGATGAACGCCGCGTACTGCGACCTGGCCGTGGCATCGAGCGACAGCGGAGCGATCGCTCCGTAGGTGATCGCCGTCAGCGGGTATGCACCGGCCGCTGTCGCGGTCGGCACCGGCTCGAGCACCATCGGCTGCTCCCGGGCGCGCATCGTATCGATACCTGCCGTGAGCGATGCTGCATCAGCGGCCACGAACCCACGGTCCGTTGCATTGTCACCGGCCCGACTCAATCGCGCCATCTGCAACCCGAACTGCGCAGCCGACGCCGTGTCGGTCAGGGCCAGCATGTCGCGGCGACCGAGGAACTGCGGCAACTCGCGCGTCCACACGTCGGCCGACGACACCGCAAACGGGTTGTCGACGATCCTGGCACCGTCGGACGCAGCTCGCGTGACCTGAGCCGTCTCGTCGAAGCTGCGCTTGTACGGCAGCCAATCGGTGCCACACAGCGGCGGAGGCACGATGGTGGAACCCGCCGTTGCCCCCGGCCGGGTCGGCCCCTGATAACAGTACGGGTCGCCCTTGGGGAACGATGTGGGAATGGGATCGCCGAACGCAATGCCCGTGGCGTTGACGGAGGCGACCGTGGAGTACACGGGGTTGACCTGCATCCCCCACTCGTCGGGCGCTCCATCGAGCCAGGCCCGGGCCTCGGGATCGGCCAGGATCCACTCCCAGACCTGAGCAGCCGCATCGGAGTTGCCCTCGGGCAACTGCAGACCGCTGAAGGTCCGCCCATCGGCCACCTGCAGCAGCGCGAACTCCGGGTTGAACCGACGGAAATCGGGATCGAGTCCCATGTGCGCCGGATTGGCCGTCATCCACGAATACGCCGGCGCCTCCTGGATGCTGACCGCCTGCCGGTACGACTGGGTGAGCAGCTTGGCCACCAACCGTGGCGTGAGATTGAGATCGGCGATACGCACGCCCGCAATCTGTTGCGCCGCGGCGGGAGCATCGGGCAGCGGATTACGTTCGATGTTGAAGCCGATCACCAGCCCCAGCGCGCTCAGCGGGGCGTACAGCACCGGGTTGGCCGGATTGATGACGTTGTTCGAGATTGGCTTGGAGACCACCACCATGCCAGGTGCTCCGGCTTGTCCCGACACCAATTGCTGACGGGCCGAGCCGTCGCTGACGGGGGCGTACGAGTACGGCGGCAGCGAGCCACCCGAGCACAGCGCTGGCTGCCAGCTGGCCACCGCCGGCAACGCCAACTCGGAACCCGAGAGGCGTCGCTCGTCGGCGCCCAGCACGCACGGCGTATCGACGGGATTGAACTCGATCGGGATGGCGATGCGATGTTGCCACGCCAGCGGCGACACCGGCGATGACGCCACGCCGAACTGGTCAGCTGAGACGTCGAACGGGGTGCCGGCGTTCTCATCGGTGGGGTTGCCGCGGGGCACCACCACGATCCAGCATTTCGGAACCTTCTTGTCGCCGCCGGCAACCGGCTGCGAGCGCTGTCCGCAGCCGAGCCCTGACGATTCCACACCGGTGAGCACCTGGAACAGTTCAGCGCCTTTGCCATCCGAGCCGGTCGCTGCGGCGGCAATCTCGTTGGTGGTGATCAGGTTGTAGTACGGGTTCAACCAGAAGTTGCCGCCGATGACTGCCGGGTTGAAGGTTGGATCGGTTTGGACATCGACCACGGTGCCACCCACTGCGCGGAAGGGCAGCCACACGTTGGTGGTGCGCGTGTCGAGGTGGCCGACCGTCGGGCTGAAGTTGGCCCAGTCGGATCGGGAGATGACACGGCTGAGTGCGAACCCGCTGGGGTACAACCCGCCGGGCAGACCCCCGTAGGTGCCCGCCACGGCACCCTGCTCGCACTGCTCCGGCGGCGGCCCTGGGTTGCCGGGCACGGTGCCGTCATCGTCTCCCCAGCACTGCATGATCTGCAGGTACTGGCTGCCGAAACGACCGGGGCTGGCAATGGTGGGGGCGCCACCGGTCCACGTGATGGACACGGCCTGATTGGTGAGATTCTGCGTCTGGTTGACCGTGATCGCCAGATCGGCAAACGAGCCGCGGCCGCCGACCGTGACTTTCGACGCCGTTGCCTCGAGTGCGGTGTCGGTTCCCTGGCTCCCGGCCACAGGATCTGATGTCGCCCCAGCACCCGAGGACACCAACGCCGAGATCAGCACAAGGGCCAGCGGCCCGAGCAGCCACGAACGCGTACCCGACCGCACGTTCATGCCAGCTGCCGGTTCGAGAAGTATCGCCACGCAAGAGCTGGCGTGAGGATGAGCGCGAGCACGAGCACGACGATCAGCAACAACAGCCCGATCGATGCTCCCCAGCCCGAGGACTGCGCCAGCGTGGTGGTCAACACGGCGCCGATCGCCCCGCTGCCATCGGCGCTCGCAACGCCGCCCGCTGACGCTGCATCGCCCGCGCCGCACAGGCCGGTATCGGCGTCGCACCCCTGGCCGGCAGCACCGGTGTCCGCAACGGCGACACCCGCCACGGTCGTTGGGGTACCGCTACCGGTGCCTGCGTCGGTACCAGTGGCGGTGCCGGTTCCTGCGCCGCTACCTGCGCCCGTGCCCGTACCGGTACCTGCACCGCTGCCTGCGCCGGGCAACGTCGTCGCCGTGGTGCCGCCCCCAGCCACTGTTCCGCCCGATACTGCGGTCGGAATGTTCGACAGGCCGCCGGTGCCATTGGGGCACTGCGTCGCCAGGCCCTGTTGGTCACAGGCCAACGGCTGCGGGGCGGTGTCGGCCAACAGGTTCGTGCCATCGGCAGCAAACGCAGGGTTCTTGCACGCCGAGATGTCGATGTCCTGCACCACGACGCCGGGGATCTTGCGGATCTGGTCGAAGCTGGCCTGCACCAGGTTGAGCGGCATCGGCGAGTAGCCGAGCGATGCGGATTGCTGCTGGGCCTGACACATCGCGTAGTAGGCGAACGCTCCGAGGGTCTTGCCCTTGTCGAGGTTGAACTGACCAGCGACTGTGGTGGGCAGGATCAGGTACGAGTACGACGAGAGCTGGTAGCTGCGCGGATCGGTATCGGCGTAGACGCCCTCGAGCTGCTGGGTGAGATACACCGTGGGGTCGCTCTCGTTGGTGTTGATCTGCGCCTTCAACAGCGACACGGCCACGTTCTGCGGTGTCGGCTCGGTGTAGTACCCAGCGGCGTTGAGCACCTTGGCCACCGGGAACTGCGACCCGAGCGCGTACGAGTAGTTCACATAGCCAATGGCTCCCTCGGCGAATCCCTGGCTGACGTAGCCGGCGATGCCGAGGTCGCCCGACTGCGCAATCATCCCGGCGATGGTCGGGTAGAAAGAGGTCTCACCGCACGCCGGCGCCCGCCCCGAACGATTGCAGTAGTCCGTCCACAGCGCCGGGTACTTCGCAATCATCCACTTCGTGAACTGCGCGCTCGAACCCGAGCCATCGGATCGCACCACGGGCACGATGGTGCGCGCCGGCATGGTCAGGCCCGGGTTGTCGGCCTGGATCGCCGGATCATTCCAACTGGTGATCGCACCGGTGAAGATCTTCGTGGCGTTCTCGCCCGACAGGCGCAGGTTCGTGACCCGCTTGCCGTTGATCAGCAGGTTGTACATGAACGCTGTACCGCCAGCGGTCACCGGCATGTAGGCATAGCTGCCGGGGGCCGGTTTCTCGGGGGCCGAACCGTCTTCGGGCTTGAACTGGAACGGGATGTCGGAGGCCGCGAAGTCGACCGTGCCGTTCAGGAAGTTCTTGCGGCCAGCGGTCGAACCGCTGGGGTTGTAATCAACGGTGATGCCGAACTGGCGCACGTTGACGCGCATCGCGTCGATGGCGTTCGCCGCCCACGACGAACCCTCGCCGGAGATGCGTTGGAATCCATCGGCGCTGGCCTTGGGCATCGACCCGCCGGCCACCACCAGGCCGACCATCATCAGCGCTGCGGCGCGAGCGATTCGGGTGCGCCGCGCCGCCCGCTGAGCGGCGCGTCGGGCTGCATGGAGCTGGCCGGTCATGTGGGAACCTCGTCGGGGTGTCGGGTCTCGGGGCGACGCGCCACGGGCTGACCAGCGGCCTCGTGGCGCGCATCGATCCGGCCGAGGTCGGCGCTCGATCGGTGCATCGCTGCTCTTGACTGGCGCTTCGAGAGTCGGCCCGCTGGACGCCCGCCGACCACGCGGGCCACGGTGAACAACAGCAGCACCAGGATCATCAGCACCGCCGCCGTCGCGAAACCGCGAGCCACCAGGTTGGGCTGCGGCGAACGGACGAGTTCGAAGGCGGTGAGCGGCAGCGACACCATCGGACCCGTCACCGGATCGAGGTTCATCGTCGAGGTGAAGCCAGCGGTCAGCAGCACCGGCGCCGTCTCGCCAATGCCCCGGGCCACGCCCAGGATCACTGCAGTGGTCAGGCCCGAACGCGCCGTCGGCAACACGATGTGCCACACGGTGCGCCACTGCGGCGCACCCAGCGCCGCCGAGGCCTCACGCAGGTTGCCGGGCACCAGCCGCAGCACCACGTCGGCAGAGCGGATGATGATCGGCAGCATCATGATGCTGACCGCGATCGATGCTGCGAGGCCCGACCGCTCGAACCCGAGGATCAGGATCCACGTGGCGAAGATGAACAACCCGGCCAGGATCGACGGCAGCGCGGTCATCGCCGTGACGACGGTGCGCACCAGCGAGGCCGCCCGCCCACGGGTCTCGTTCAGGAACACCGCACATGCCAGCGAGAGCGGCACGGTGATGATCAACGCGATGGTGATCATGATCAGCGTGCCCACGATGGCGTGGGTGATGCCGCCGCTGCTGAGCGGGTCCAGCGGGCCAGTGCGGCTCATGTCCTGGGTGAAGAAGTTGGACTTCACAATCGCCTTGCGGCCGCGCCACAGGGTGAACACCACGACCGAGAACAGCGCGACGCCGGCCAACAGGGCGGCCGAGGTGAGCATGACCGCCATCACACGGTCGATGACGGCCGGGCGGTCCTCGGTCAACGAGACCAGCACGGCATACGTGACCAGGTACACGAGGAAGCCGACCACGACGAACCCGAGAGCACCCGACATCGATGTCAGCCGACCGAACAGCAGCAACGTGGTGCACAATGCGCTCAGCGCGGCGCCGCCCATCATCAGCAGGTCGTTGCGCGACAGGCGCCCGGTGGCACGCCGCTGCTGATCCGAAGGGGCCGTGGGGCGTGGAGGCAACACTGTGTCGGTGGTGGCGGTATCTTTCGCCTGAATTCGCCGCTCGCCCGGATGTGCGTTGGTCGCGTCGGCATTGTCCCCAGTGCGCGTTGGGGAGGTGCGCATGGTGGCGGTCATGCTTCGCTGCTCGCCCCGGAGCGTGATCGGGCAACGAACCACGATGCAGTGAAGTTGACCACGAGCGTCACGGCGAACAGCGCCAGGCCGGCCGCCATCAGCGCCGACAGGCCGAAGCCCGACGATTCGCTGTAGCGCAGCGCGATGAGGCTCGACACTGAGTTGCCGCCCGCTTCGAGCACGTGGAAGTTGATGTCGAAACGGGGCGAGATGATCAACAGCACGGCAATGGTCTCGCCGAGCGCCCGACCGAGGCCGAGCATCGTGCCGCCGATGATGCCGCCGCGGCCGAACGGCAACGAGACAACGCGGATCATGCCCCAGCGGGTGGATCCGAGCGCGAAGGCGCCCTCGCGTTCGCCACTGGGCACCTGCGAGAAGACCTCGCGCATGACCACGCACGAGATCGGCATGACCATCATCGCCACCACGACACCGGCAATGAAGGCCGACGCGGTATAGACGCTGGCGCTGGACAGCGGGCTGTTGGGATCGGCGCGGGCCACATCGAGGAACGGGATCCAACTGAACCACGTGTTGAGCCACCGTGACAGTCCCACGATCTGGCCCTGCAGGAAGAAGAGCCCCCAGAGGCCGTAGACCACGCTGGGCACTGCCGCCATCAGGTCGACCAGGGCCACCAGCGATGAACGGATCCAGGTCGGGGCGACCTCGGTGATGAACAACGCCGTGCCCATCGCGATCGGCACAGCGATCAGGCCGGCGACGAGGGCGATCAGCACCGTGCCCAGCAGGACGGCAGCGATACCGAACTTGTTGCGATCCGGCTGCCACTCGGCGGTGGTGAGAAACGACAATCCGGTCGAGCGCAAAGCCTGCGTGGCCTCGATTGCCAAGAACAGCCCGACCATCACCATGATCGCCAGCACGATGAGGCCGCTGAACGACGCTCCTCGGTAGAAGATGCGGTCGCCACGGCCGCGGCGGGCCGAGAGCGTGCGCGGTTGCGGCGCCGGGGCCGCAGCATCGATGGGTTCCGGGATGACGGTCATCACGTCCACGGCCACCACGTCCACGGCTACCACGTCCACGGTCATCACGTCCACGGTTCAGCCCAGCCAGGCCACGAGGACCACGAGCACGATGACCATGGCAGATCCCAGCAGCAGCACGTCGGGGTGGCGGGCATGCGCCCAGAACGACCGCTTTGCCGGAACGGGCACCGCAACCGGCGCCGCCACAGGGACCTGCGGCACGTACGTGCGAGGAGCCAGATCGGCGCTCCATGCCTGGAACCGCTCGTTCAGGATGCTCGTCAACACCGTCGCGAACACACGAGCGAACGCCTCGGCGTCGACCACGAAATTGACCGGTGACGACTGGCCCTGTCCGGGCGGCAACAGCGCAAGCGCTGAACCGGTGACCACCGCAGGGGTCTGTGGTGGTGGAAAGGCAGCAGCGGGCGCCGCCGATGCTACGGGCGACTGCGCCGCCGGTGCTACCGGCGTTACTACGGGCGGCGGCGGAGGAACCGGGGCCACGATGACCTCAGGGGCAGGCGCCGAGGCCGAGGCCGAGGCCGAGGCCGAGGCAATCATGGCTGCGGCGGCGCGGTGTGCTGCGTCGATGGATGCGCTTGCGTCGGCTCGCGCCAATGCCAACGCCCCTTCGAGCACGCGTCGGCGCGCTGCGATGAGCGGTTCGAGGCGTGCCCGCAATTGCTCGCGCGCCGCAGCTTCGTTGGTGGCAGCTTCGTTGGCCTCGGCCGTGGCGGCGTCCTGCAACGCCTCACGCAGCTGCGTCGTCAGCAACACATTCGAGGCCCGTTGTGGCGACAACGTGGACAGATCGCCCGACATGGCTTCACCCAACATCGTTCAACCGCCCCGGCTCGTCAGGGACATCTCCGGCGGCGCGTTGGGCGACCGCCTCGCGGGCAGCAGTCATAATGCGACCGACCTCGATCTGTGCGGCCTTGCGCACCATCGCGATGTTCACCTCGTGCTGGCGTTCCATCGCTGCAATGGCGTCCTTCGATGCCACCAGTTCGTTACGCAACACGGCGCGCAGGTCGGCCTCCTTGCGGGCCAGCCGTTCCCGGGCAGCACACGCTCGGGCGTTGGCCGCGGCAAGGTCCTGCAGCAGACGGGTGTTCTCGCCGATGAGGTCATCCGGACCCATTGCAGGCCACTGGTCAATGGTCGGCAATTCAGGTGCCTTCATGGCATCCAACCATTCGCTCGTCGACCCGGCGCCATCCCACTGCGAGTCGTGCAAGGAGGCGCCACTTCTCGGCGTTTCTCTCTGGTGAGCCACGGCGCCGTCAGCCGATCCACGCCAGGGCGAGCGTGAGCACACACGTCACAGCCATCATCGGCACCACCACGTTGACCGGAATCCAACGCCAGCGCCCCACGGGATCACTGGCGCCACTCGCCAACGGCCAAAAGCCCAAATGCTGATCGACCGGGGTGGCATCAACGGGGCCGGCGGCGTCGTCCATCTGATCGCCCCGGACGACGAGATCGTTGCTGCGCTCCACCACAGCGGGGACATCCGCTACGGGTCGGGTGTCCAGCGAATCGCTCAACGCCGTCAACAACCGGTAGAGGTCGGTGGAGTCTGCATCGTGGAGCGCTTCGTCCAATTCGAACGGCAGCACGCTGGCTGGCGCCACCAGCTGGCCAATCGCCGCACGGGCATGGGCGTGGTCGACCATCACCCGCCCCTGCTCCTGCTCGGCCGACCACCAGTCGTCGAGCAGCAGCGCGAGTTGGCGCTCGGCGGCTACGCCGTCAGATGCTTCGAACTCGAACGCCTCGTCGATCAGCGCCACCTCGGCGTCGATCTCTGCGCGGCGCAGGATCAGCGCTCGCTGCGCATCGAAGAACTGCCGGGTCAGACGACCCTGGACCGCTGCCACATGGGCCAGCTGGCCGGCGTGATCACCCACCCCGACCTGCGCCTGCGCGAATGCATCGAGGAACAGTGTCTGTGCGCTGCGTAGGGCGCTGAAGAAGGCAGCGGCCTCGGCATTGGGGCCGGGCACTGTTAGCTCGGCGACGGGTAACCGCGGCGTGGTCTCCATGTGCAGCGACAGTACGGGGGCGAGTTGACACCAGTCCGAACGTCACGTGAGCAGCCGGTTGACACCAGATGAACATCAGACGTGGGCGCATCGCCCTACGCTGCGCCCATGCCGAGTCCCGACACCTGGCCAGCGTTGCTCCCCACGGCCGACCCGCTGGGCGCTTTCGTCTCCATGTTCGAACCAGCGCTCGCATCGTCAGTCGGCACCTCGTCGCCACTGTTCATGCGAACCGTGGCCGTGAAGGACATCTTCGACATCGCCGGCACGCCCACCGGCGCCGGTAACCCCACCTGGGCGGCCACCCACGCCGCCCCCACTGTTCATGCAGACGCCGTCGCCCGCCTGCTGGCGGCAGGGGCCCAGGTGGTGGGCAAGACCGTCACCGACGAGCTCGCCTACAGCCTGTCGGGTACCAACGTGCATTGGGGAACGCCGATCAACAGTGCGGCCCCGGGCCGGGTGTGCGGCGGGTCGTCGTGCGGGTCGGCTGCCGCAGTCGCCGGCGGGCTCGCCGAGGTCGGGTTGGGCACCGACACCGGCGGTTCCATCCGCGTGCCGGCGTCGTACTGCGGTCTGGTGGGGTTCCGGCCCACGCACGCCCGGGTGTCGTTGCACGGATGCGTGCCGCTGGCGCCCCGGTTCGACACCGTCGGGTGGCTGACACGAACCGCAGCGTTGTCGGCCGTTGTCGGTGACGTACTGCTCGACCCGCTCACCACCCACCCCGGGCCGCCGACGGAGCTATTGGTGTGGGACGATGCCGTGCAGTTCGTGGAACCCGCGGCTGGTGCCGCTGTCGGCACCGCCATGGCCGCCATCGCCGACGCCTTTGGCTCGTCACGCAACCTCGATCTCGACGCCCGCATTCTGGCCGACTGGGCCGAGGCGTTCCGCGTGCTGCAGGGCGCAGCCGCATGGCGAACCCACGGTCAGTGGATCACCGGCTCACAGCCCGGCTTCGGCCCTGGCATTGCACAGCGATTCGCCAGTGCTGCGGGCATCACCCCTGACGAGCAGGCCGCTGCCGAGGCAACCGCCCGAGATGCCGTTGACACACTCGATGCCCTGCTCGGTCCTGGCCGAGTCATCGCTCTACCCGCAGCAGCCGATGTGGCGCCGCCCATCAACGCCAGCCGCGAGCTGAAGGACCGGCTGCGACCGGCCACGCTGCGACTCACCTGCGCTGCCGGGCTGGGCGGGCTGCCGTCCATTTCGTTGCCTGCCGGCCGCAGCACCGGTGGCCTGCCGATCGGCGTGTCACTGATCGGCGCCCGTAACTCCGACGAGCACCTTCTGCGCCTCGCAGCACGACTGGAAGCGGCCGGATCATGCTGAACGGTCTGGGCCCCACCCGCTACCGTCGATTGCCATGAGCAGAACAGTGATCGTGTCCGGGGCAGCATCCGGTATGGGTGCGGCAACCGCCCGCCTTTTCGCAGCCGAGGGCGACAACGTGGTGGTCGTGGACCGCAATGCCGAAGGTGCAGCTGCGACGGCCGCCGAAATCGGTGGCCTGGCCGTGGTCGGCGACATCTCCGACAGCGCGTTCTGTGATGCTGCCGTCGCCAGCGCCGTGCAGGCCTACGGGAGCCTCGATGTGTTGGTGAACGCCGCCGGCACCATCGTGCGCGCCGACGCCGACGGCACCACCGACGCCGACTGGATGCGGGTGATGTCGGTGAACGTCAGCGGCACGTTCTTTTTGTGCCGCGCCGCAGTTCGCGTGATGAAGGCACAGGGCAAGGGCGCCATCGTCAACTTCGGTTCGATCTGGGGCGAGGTCGGCGGCAGGGGCCACGTGGCCTACTGCGCCAGCAAGGGTGCCATCCACCAGCTCACACGGGCGCTCGCGCTCGACCACGCCCGCGACGGCATCCGGGTGAACGGGGTCTGCCCGGGCGAGGTGGACACCCCGATGTTGCGTTCCGAACGCACCGTTGCGGTGACCGATGAGTACCTTGCGCAAATGGCCGACGCCACCATCCCCATGGGCCGCCTTGCCCAGCCCGCCGAGATCGGGCGCGTGGTGCTGTTCCTGGCCTCCGACGCCGCCAGTTACATGACCGGCGCACTCGTGCCGGTCGACGCCGGCTACACGGCGATCTGAGCAGGACGCCACCATGGAATACCGCCCCCTCGGCCGTACCGGTGTGATGGTCTCGCCGCTCGCGCTCGGCACCGACAACCTGGTCAACCCCACGCCACGTGACGAATCGATCCGCATGATCCATGCCGCCATCGATGCCGGCATCAACCTGATCGATACCTCCAACAGCTATGCCGCTGGCGAATCCGAACGCATCGTCGGTGAGGCGCTGCAGCTCAGCGGTCGCCGCGACGACGTCATCGTGGCAACCAAGGTGCACTACCCCACCGGCCCCGGGCCGAACGACCGCGGCAACTCGCGCCTGCACATCATGCGCGCCTGCGACGAGTCCTTGCGGCGCCTCGGGGTCGATCACATCGATCTGTATCAGTTGCACCGGCCAGACATGACGATTCCGCTGGCCGAGACACTCGGGGCGCTCGACGATCTGGTACGTGCCGGCAAGGTGCGCTACATCGGTAGTTCCACTGCGCCGGCCTGGCACGTGGTCGAGGGCGTGATGACCAGCGAGCAACGCGGCCTTGCCCGCTTCGTCACCGAGCAGTCGCCCTACAACCTGCTCGACCGGCGCGTCGAGAACGAGCTGCTCCCCGCCTGCCAGCGCCACGGGTTGGGTGTGCTGGCGTGGTCACCGCTGGCAATGGGCATGCTCGCTGGCCGCTATTCCAGTGCCGATGCACCGCCACCCGATTCGCGTGTGGCCGCTCGGGGCGGTATCTACGCCGAACGCGTGTCGGCGCGCGGTGTCGAAGTGGGCAATCAGTTTGCAGCGATGGCCCGCTCGCTCGGCATGGACCCCGCACAGCTGGCGATCTGTTTCGTCAAGGACCAGCCCGGCATCACGGCACCGATCATCGGGCCGAAGAACGTCGCTCAGTTGGTGGGCCTGCTGCCCGTGCTGGAGATGACGCTGTCCGATGAGCTGCAGCAGATGTGCGACGAGATCGTGGCCCCCGGCAGCGTGGTGGCCAGCTTCTTCAACTCGGCGCCATGGATGCGCTGGAAGGTGCTGTAGGCCACCGACAGTGCGGCGCTTCTCGCCCAGCCGCCGAGCAGGTTGGCGATGAGCTGGGCCGCTGCCGCGTGGCCTGCGTGGGCGCGCGCACGACGCCAGACCCGACCAGGTCGGCCAACACGTCGTTCGGTCGGTCGAGCGCGGACAGTCGCGCGACTGGGCGTCCGTGGTCGGTCACGATCACCTCGTCGCCAGCTCGCACGCGGTCGACGTACCTGCTGAGGTTGTTCTTGAGGTCGCGTATCCCCACCTCGGCACGTGATGTGGCCGTGCTCATGCTGACGATCTAGCTACATCCTGTGCGCAAGTCAGGACGCGAGCGCCTGCTGCACCGCTGTCAACGTCGCGACGAAGAGCTCCCGAGCCGACTCATCGAGCACGCCATAGGCGGGTGCCACGATGTTGTCGGTGATGGCCTCGGCCTGGTCCATCTGTGCGTGGGTGGCTGCGGTGATCTCGGGGGCATCGGCATCGGACCATCCGAACATGGCCGCGTCGCCGGGCCGTTTGACGAAGTGCGCCGTCTTGCTGTCGATCCCCACGGCGCGCAGCGCTACCAGATGGGCGCTACCACGGAACTCGCGCAGCACGGCCAGCAACTGCATGGCGCGTGCTGGGGTGTCATCGGCCAGGGGTTCGGCCGACACTGCGGCGTACAGCGCCAGACCGGTGGGGTCGGCAGCGTTGTTGATGGCATCGGCCGCCGCCACAAACGCATCGAGGCCACGTACACCAGCGAGCGTGGCCCGACCATGTTGCGCAGCGCACTGCATGTACTCGCGCCCGGCCACCCGCGGCGCCAGCACTGCACAGCCGGCCGTCCATCCAGCAGCGATGGTGGCAGGGTTGAAATAGCCGAACGCTGCCGCCACGACCGAGGGCTCGACATCGCCGAGCACCCCGCCGCGTCCCATCACATAGAACTGCAGCGGATCGAGGCCAAGTTCCGCTCCGCGGGCCAGTGTGGCCGGGGCGAAATAGAAGGCCCATCCGAGATCGCGCACGAGGGGGCAGGCCGAGGCCATCAGTTCGTCGTTGGTCATACCGCCACACTATGCACTCCGCCGGGTGGCACCGCGCAGACACGTCGCCGCCTCACTACTGCGACCCTGGCGCCGTCGTTGTGCGTGATTCGATCTGGTGTCGGTGGCGGGGTTCACCACAATCACAACCATTCATCAACTTCATCAACGTGTGCGCGCTTTTGAGGAGGTTCCGGTGGTTTTGTGCCGACACGTACTCTTGTCAGCGAAATCTCGTTGGCGGTGCACTGCGGTGCAGAGACAGCCAGGAGCGTTTCGTGAAGGCAATGTTGAGGAAGTGGTTCGGGCGTGATGCCGGGTTCACGTTGACCGAGCTTGCGGTCGCCATGTTGATCATCGGTGTGTTGGCGTCGATCGCCGTCCCCAACTTCTTGGGTGCACGCAACGACTCCTACGACCATGAAGCGCAGTCTGCGGTGACGGCAGCGTTGAACGCTGCTGATACCCATTACGCGAACTACGGCGATTTCTCGCCATCGACAAACGCAACGTGTCACACCAGTGGCAACACGAACCTGGTGTCTGACCTGCAGCGCCTCGAACCGAACTTCTCTTTTGTTGTTGACAACGCGGTGTCGGACAATCCGCGTGTTGTCAGTGTTGACGCAGCAAACAGCTACAACTCCAACGGTGAAGACCTGGGCTGTCAGGTGTTCTACGCCACAGCCCTGTCACGCTCCGGCACCTGCTTCGTTGGGCGGTTGAGCGTTGAAGGCAAATACCTGGCCGCTGACAAGACCTACCCAATCGTGGTGTCCTCAGACGGTTCCGATTCGAACGCGGCAACCAACGAACTGACCGCAAGCGCCCAAAACGGTCGCGCCTACGGTGCAATCAAAGTCGACGCACCCGGTGCAGCAACCAACACCGGCACCGAAACACTCGCCGCCGCAAAGAACCTGTGCACCGCCAACGCCCAAACCGGCACGAGCGCTGGATTGCTGCAGCGCAACTACTTCGACGGATGGCGCACCATCATCAACTGGTCCCAGAACCCCGGCCAGCCTTCAGGCACTCAGGCCCTGGTTGCAGCCGGAACCCAGCCCTCCGGTCTCACCTACGGTGCCGGTTCGGTCTGGGTCGCCAACTACGGCAGCGGCGACGTCACCAGGATCGACCCTGACACGCTGGCCACGACCACCATTTCACTCGGGCTCGCCGCCGGCAGCGCGCCGTACCACATCACCTTCGACGGCACCAACATCTGGACCGCCAACGGACACGACGGCAGCTATACCACGACGTGGTCGGTGTCCAAGATCAACGTGGCCACCAGCGCTGTCACGACCTACCCCCTCGATGTCGGCGGCCCGTGGCAAATTGCGCAGGGCAACTCCTACCCAGTCACCAGAACGCCCGCTGGCATTGTGTTCGACAGTGGTTCCATCTGGGCCGCCAGCGCCGGCAACGACCTGAGCCTCGCCAAGATCAACCCGGCCGACGGAACCGTAACTGCGTACTACTCGTCCAACATGAACGGAGACAACGTGGGTTCGTTCAACCTGCGAAGCGACCACACCGCCATCTTCGGCAAGCCGAATGATGGTGGTCTTCTCCAACACAACCTCGTCAACGATACGAATGGGACGACGCTCCAGTCTTATACGGGTGGGACACCCGCTATCGCTATCGATGGCATGACGATCTTCGCGGCGGGCAACGGAACTGGAGAGATCTCCACCTGGGATGCCTCGGACAACCAAACCACGTTGTACAACACCTGTCAGACCGGTGTCCCCTTCTACTCCCCCTTCGACCAAAATGGCTGCGGTGGCATGTTCGGCACCTATCAGGGCATGACTGCCTACAACGGCTACTTGTGGGTGACCTCGAGGAACCCGGGCAAGATCACCAAGTTCGACATCTCGACCCGGCAGGTCGTTGCGTCGTACCCACAAACGGCCGTGAGCCATGTGCTCCCCAGCAACGGTATTGACGAGACCTTTGTGATCCACGGGGGCGGCTACATCTGGGCGCTCTCCGGCACAGACGTGGCACGGTACGTACCGTAAGCACAAACTGAACCCGGCGCACGCGCCAACAACACCCCCACTCGTTCGGTGGATGACCCAGCCTGCTGAGGTCATCCACCGAACGAATTTTTTTGTAACGTGTTGAAGTTCCTGACGCGAACCGGGGATTTTGTGCCGACACACACCTTGGTCAGCAAAAACTCTTGCTGGCTGTGCACCGTGGTGCCGATACAGCCAGGAGCGTTTCGTGAAGGCAGTTTTGAAGAAGTGGTTCGGGCGTGATGCCGGGTTCACGTTGACCGAACTCGCCGTGGCGATGGTGGTCATTGGTGTGTTGGCGTCGATCGCGGTACCCAACTTCTT
>WLMZ01000071.1 GCA_009726095.1 Actinomycetota bacterium | reverse complement strand
GGTCTTCAGCAAATCTCAAGGTTCCGTGCCTAGTCTCGCATCGGATCGATACACGGAGAGGGCGCGGGTGCCATGTCGGGAACGGGTGAGTTGCCGCTGGCGAGGTTGGTCGTTGTCGAAGACGACGACTCCATCCGCGAGCTCCTGGCCGCCGGCCTGCGCTTTGCCCACTACGACGTGCGCACCGTGGCCAACGGCGGCGATGCGCTGCAGATGCTGAGCGACGGCAAGACCGATCTGGTGATCCTCGACGTGAACCTGCCAGATGTCGACGGCTTCGAGGTGTGCCGCCGACTGCGTGCGGCCGGCGACGACGTACCGATCGTCTTCCTCACGGCGCGGCGCGAGACCGACGATCTCCGTGCCGGCTTCGCCGGTGGGGGCGACGACTACCTGACCAAGCCATTCAGCCTCGACGAGCTGACCTTCCGTATCGAGGCGGTGTTGCGCCGTACGGGAACACGAAGCGGGCGCAGTCCGTCGAGCTCGCGTCTGGTGTGCGGACCGGTCGAGCTCGATGAGGCCACGCATCGGGTGTGGCGATCGGGCCACGAGGTGAATCTCACCCCCACGGAGTTCCGTCTCCTGCACTACCTGTTCGTCAACGTGGACCGTGTGCTCACCCGCGGGCAGATCCTCGATCATGTGTGGCCCTACGACTTCGACGGTGACTGGCAGATCATCGAGACATACGTCAGCAGCCTGCGCAGGAAGCTGGAGACCGCCGACCACGAGCGCATCATCCACACCGTGCGTGGCATCGGGTATTCCGCACGTCGGCCGGGTGCCGTGTGAGCCTGCGCCTTCGGCTCACGTTGAGCATCTCGCTGGTCGTCGCCCTGTCGCTCGGGCTGCTGGGCTTTGCGTTGGTGCGCTCGACCCGGATGGGCCTGTTGAACACCATCGAGCAACAGCTCGAGCACTCGTTGTACATCCGCGCCAACTCCATCCCGCCTCCGGCTACGGCACCGCAGCCCGTCAGCGATCCCCGCGGTCGCGAGACGGCGCACATCGTGGTCAGCCCGACGGGCATCATCATCGTGTCCGAGCCCTCCGGACCGCCGAGTGATCCATCTCCGTTGCCGTTACTGGGGGCCGATGATCTCGCGACACTGCGAGCGGGTCGGTCCACCACCGCTGATGCCGCTGACCACAGCCTGAGTTACCTGGTGCGTGGTGCCCTCACTGCCGACGGGCGTCTGGAGATCGAGGCGGCGCCCCTCGATGGGCTGGAGTCCACCATGTCGACCCTGGTCCGTCGACTGGTCATCGGCACGCTCATCACCCTGCTGCTGGCCGCTGCGGCCGTGGTGCTGGTGCTGCGCCGTGGTCTGCGCCCGCTGCGCCAGGTGATCGAGACGGCCGATGCCGTGGCCGCCGGCGAGCGTGAGCAGCGCATCCCCACCGACGCGGGGCCGGCGGAGATCCGGCACCTGGCGGGTGCGCTCGATCGCATGCTGCAGCAACAGCGTGCGTCCCTGACAGCGATGGAGGAGACCGAGGGCCGCCTGCGCCGGTTCATCTCCGACGCGTCGCACGAACTGCAGACGCCGATCACGTCGGTGCTCGGTTGGACCCAGTTGCAGCGAAGGGGAGCGCTCGATGCCAAGGGCGAGGTCGCTGCAATGGCGCGTATCGAGGCTGAGAGCAGGCGTATGGCCGCGCTGGTAGAGGATCTACTGCTGCTCGCCCGGCTCGATGAGCCCAACGCCCTGCAGGCCAGGCCGCTGCAGCTCGGCCACACCGATCTGTCGGCGGTTGCCAACGACGCCGTGATCGACGCCAGTGCAGTCGAGCCGGCCCGACCGATCACGCTCGATGCGCCGATGCCCGTGATCGTGCAGGGCGACGCAGGGCATGTGCGCCAGATGATCGACAATCTCCTGCGTAACGTGCGCGTGCACACCCCAGCGGGAACTCCGGCCCGGGTGGTGGTGCGATCCACGGCCACGGGCGCCACGGTGACGGTGCAGGACGACGGCCCCGGCATCGAGCCGGAGCATCTCGAGCATGTCTTCGATCGGTTCTGGCGCAGCGATCCGTCGCGTGCACGGTCAACGGGCGGCTCGGGCCTGGGTTTGGCCATCGTGGTGGCGCTCGCCGAGGCCAACGACGCCACCGTGACGGCGGCGAACCGGCCGACCGGAGGGGCTGCGTTCACGGTCACCTTTGCGATCGGCACTGGGTCCGGCACTGGGTCCGAAACTCTGGGGTCGGCGTCACCTCCAGGCGCGGAGGTTTGATCCGGTGGCATCACGCCATCCGGTGGGTCCACCAATCGTGGAAATGGGCAACGCCGGCCTCGAGCGCGCGGCCCGACAGGTTCGGGTAATAGCGGTCGAGGTCGAGCCCCAACGATGCTGCGCTCTGCAGCCCGTCGTGGCGCGACTCCAGCAGCACACGGTCCTCCAGCACGGTCTCGTCGTAGGCATCCTTGATCGTCTGGGGCAGGCCGGGAACCAGGCGTTCCATATCGGCCGGCACGAGATAGTGGGCGCGGTTGACATATTCGCCGGGGCCAACGGGCACCACGATGGAGATCATTCGCATGCCGTTGTAGGCCTCGAACATCAGGTTCGGGTAGAGCCCCGCCCAGGCAACCGCCATGTGCGGGGCCGGTTCGCCGCGTAAGCGGTAGTACAGGTCGAGGCCGTCGGCCCATGCCGCGTAGCGCGGCGAACGGTTGCCGCGCTGGCGTGACAGTTGCAGGAACTGGGCGTGGAAGTTCTCGCCGAAGGTCCACTCGATGCTGTCACAGTCGGCGAACGAGGCGAGCCCGGGGTGATAGGGCGGCACGTGATAGCAGTCGCCGAAGACCTCGAGGAACATCTTCCAGTCGCCGCGGTAGGGGTCGTCCTGCGAGGCGAAGACCACCCAGTCATCGAGGTCGAGCCAATCAGCGATACCCCGTTCGGCGAAGTCGGCGTCGACGCGGGCGAGATCGGCGGTGTAGTCGTCGATGCGCTGCGGGTCGACGGTGAAGTGGAAACCGTGCCACGACAGCAGTGCGAAGCTGGGCAGCGCCAGGCGGCGGCGGGTGGCAGCGCCCACATCGCCGTCGCCGAAATCCACGTCGCGTCCGCCGATGAGCGAACCGTCGCTGCGGAACGACCAGTCGTGGAAGGCGCACGCGACCCGCGAGCGCGGTACGGCAGCATCGTCGCTGACCAACGGACGGCAGGCATGGGTGCAGACATTGGCGAGAGCCCGCACCACCCCGTTGTCGCGGGTGAGCAGCAGGCGAGGGTCCGCATCCGAGCGACGGTGCCCGTTTTCGGGGATGAACGCGTCGTGCCCCACGAAGACCAGACCGGACTCGGGCGCGAAGAGGCGCCGCAGCTCGTTGGCGAACACCTCGGCATCGGCGTAGGCGTGTGCGCTGAGCGGATGCGTCTCGCTGGTGTCGAAGGTGTGGCCGGGACGTGACCAGACGGGCGACATGACAACCGAGACGGTACCAGCGACTGGGTCCTCAGCGGGCGCAGGTGGGGGATCTCGTGAGCTGGGGCGATATCGTCGTCTCACCCAACACGAAGGATCAGTTCTATGGCAATCCAGGCCAAGCTCACGCCGCTGCAGGAAAGTGAAGCCCGTCGTCTCGCGGCGAAATCCGACAAGCCCAAGCGCGCGATCTCCGAAGACGAGAAGGCGACACGCCGTGACCGTGTGGTCAAGGCCAAGGACGCATTGGCTCGTTCGGTTGGTACCAAGGGTGAGCAGGTTGCGCCGGCCCGTGCTGCGCTGAAGACCTACCTGCAGCGCCTCAACGAGCCCAAGCAGCCCGATGACGCGGCGTTCGAGGTGCTCATCGAGGCGCCGTTCAAGGTGCCGCCGAAGAAGAAGACCAACGACCGCCGGTTCTGAGCCCAGCGCCTCAGGGCGCTGACTGGCCCCTCTGGGCCGCCGAGAACTGTGCGAAATGATCAGCAGCTACGCTTGCGGCGATGAACGGCGAAGCGGCGCAGGTGTATCGAGTGACCGTGCGGGGTCGTTTCGGCGCGCTCAGCGACGAGGCCCGGCGCTACCTTGTTGGCGCCCAGGGTGAGCACGACATCCTCGTGTCGGCCTACACGCCTGAGGGCACCTTCACCTACGACGCCCGGATCGATTTCTTCAACCTTCGCTACGAGGTCCGCGTCGGCGGTGCTGATCCGCACACGGTTGCCAGCAATCAGGCCCTGGGCGAAGCGGCGACCTTCCTGCGCACGATGGGGTTCACCCATCGCGACCTGAAGGTGACCGTGGTCGACATGTCGGCGATCATGGCCGAACTCGACCGTCGTCCACGGAGTGCTCAACGCCGGGGTTAGCGCGCCCCGAAGCGAACCAGTCGCCCTGGAGTCGCGCCGGTGGCTACGCCATCGGCGTAGGTCTGAACGCCAGCGACGAAGGTGGCACGATAGCCGTCGACGCGCTGAACCAGGCGGCGGCCGTTGGCCGGCAGGTCGAAGATCATCTCGGGTGCATGCAGGGTGAGGTTGTCGAGATCGACCAGGTTGATGTCGGCGCGCTTGCCGGGCTGCAGCGTGCCGCGGTCGGTGAATCCGTAGACGGCTGCTGTGCGCCCCGTCTGCAGGTGAACCGCCTGCTCCAAGGTGATCAGCGGGCCGCGCTCGCGGTCGCGGACCCAGTGGGTGAGCAGCGATGTGGGCATGCTGACGTCGCAGATGAGACCACAGTGCGCTCCGCCGTCGCTGAGTCCGAGCACGGCGTTGGGGTGCAGCATCATCTCGCGGATTGCGTCGTGGTTGGTGTCCTCGTAGCTGGCGAGGGGAGCGAACAAGAATGCAGTGCCGTCGCGTTCGAGCATCCAGTCGAGCACCACTTCCTCGGGGCGGCGGCCTTCGCGCTCGGCCACTGCGGCCACGCTGGTCTCGGGTGCGGGCTCGTAGTCAGGTGGGTCGCCGAGCGGGAAGATACGGCTCCAGCGCGACATGAGATAGCGCGCCACGGGGCTTGCCGTCGCTGGCTCCTCGGCCAGCAACGCAGCGCGCACGTCGGGGCGACGAAGCTGTTCCACCCGCTCGCCGAGCGGCAGCGTGCTGAGTCGGCGGTAGGTGGGGTGGGTGATGAACGGGTGCAGCGATGATTGGATGCCGAACATCATCCCGGTGGGTCGGCACGGCACCTGCGGCACGATGGTGAGACCATCGGCCGCTGCCGCAGCGGCAGCATCGAGAGCGGCACGATAGGCGAGCGGATCGGCCGCTGTCTGCGCCAGCGAATAGGTGACGGTTGCGCCGGTACGCCGGGCGATCTCGGCCATCCAGTGGCCCACCTCGCCAACCGGCGATCCGTCGTCGATCAGTTGGAACACGCCGTGACCAGCCGCACCAACGGCATCGCCGAGCGCCATCAGTTCATCGATGGGTGCGTGTGTGCCCGGCACCAGACCGTGACGTGAACGGTGCAGCATGGTGCGCGAGGTGGAAAAGCCAACGGCGCCGGCCTCGAGCGCTTCGCAGGTGAGCCGGGCCATCTCGGCGATCTCGTCGGCGGTGGCGTCTTCGTGGGCGCGTTCGCCGAGCACGTAGGCGCGCAGCGCCGCATGCGGTACCTGAGCGGCGATGTCGAGCACGCGCTCGGTGCCCTCGAGGGCGTCCAGGTATTCGGGGAAGGACTCCCACGTCCAGTCCATGCCCTCGTGGAGCGCGGTGCCGGGGATGTCCTCGACGCCCTCCATCAGTTCGATCAGGAAGTCGTGACCATCGGCGCGCACCGGAGCGAAACCGACGCCACAGTTGCCCATCACCACGGTGGTGACACCGTGCCAACTCGAGGGGGTCACCTGTGGATCCCAGGTGACCTGGCCGTCATAGTGCGTGTGGATGTCGACCCAGCCGGGAAGAACGGCGAGCCCAGTGGCATCGACCTCGCGCCGGCCGCTGCCAGCGACCTGGCCGACCTCGGTCACGATGCCATCGGTCACGGCCACGTCGGCAATGACTGCCGCCGCTCCAGTGCCATCAACGACCTTGCCGCCACGGATCACCAAGTCATGCATGGCGACAATTCTCGCACATGGATCTGTGGAATCGAGGGGCGTGGACAGCGGCGCTTGTCAGGGGAGGGCGACGATGGCTTCATGCTCGAGCGAGGCCACGAGCACGCCGTTCACCTCGATACGCACGTCGAGCACGGCGCGTTCGCCATGGGACTCGAAGCGGCGTACCACCACCGATCGCACATCGGCGATGGCGCCGGCGGGTGCGGCGGCGTGATGACGCACGATGCTGCGCGTGTGGATCCAACTGCCGCGGGCCACCGAGGTGTGCACGACGTGATTGGCGAGTGCGGGCCAGACGGCCGGGTGGACGATGCCCTGCTCGGTGTACAGCGCGAAGTCGTCGCCGGCACGAACGCCGTAATCGGAACCCCATTCGCCATCGAGCGGGATGTGCTTGTCGGCCAGCGTCTCGCCCGGGCGCATGGCTGGCGCTGGGCCGGCTTCGCGGACGGCGCGCAACACTGCTCGCGGCTGATCCGGCTCGTCGGTGATCGCGTTGATCTGTGCTGCGTCGCCGTCGACGACGGGTACGCAGCGCAGCGGGTCGTGATCGAACACCGGCCGCCGGAAGCGCACCTCGCCACCGCCGGAGCGGACCCAGTCGATTCCCCAGGCGGCCACGATGGGGTGGGTGAGATATGCGTACGTGGTGACGCCGGCAACGAGCGCACGAGGGAACCCGGCGGCTTGGGCGCCGGCGTCGGTGTGAATGGGGTTGCGGGCGTGCTCGGGCAGGTTCTGCGCAATGATCGTCCACTCGGCGGGCGTTGTGTTCAGGAGCTTGCCTCGTTCATCAGGTGCCTCTCTCATCAGGTGCTGAAGGCGAGCGCGTCCATGGCCAGATGCGCTAACGCTGCCCTGGCGTCATGTAGAACCAGATCGGGAACTTGGCGCCAGCATCGCGAATGGCGGCGCGTGCCGCCAGCACCGTTGCCCCCGCTGCCGTCTTGTCGAAGAACCAGTCCTCCATGGCGCGGCCACCGGGCACGGGCCCATCGACCAGCTCGAGCGCAGCTTCCTCGTAGTAGGTGCTGATGTCGTGACAGACGGCAACGGTGTTGCCGCCGGGAATACCCGCCGTGGTCCACTCCTGGCCGTTGGCGATGGCATCGAGAACGGCCAGCGCGTGGGGTATCTCGTCCGCGGTCACGGCACGCCCCACGGAGGTGACCCCGCGTCGGGCCAGGGTGCGGTCGTAGGCCTTGCGCAGCCCGCGGGCTTCGTCCACGGCCGGCGCCACGTTGGGGTCGAAGCGCGGCGGCAGCGAACATGCGAGCGGCTGTTCATCGGCTTCGATGACCTCGGGGTGATCCGCCAGCACCGGGCCCGACGGAGCCTCGAGCAGTGCGAACGCCCGCGCCAGAACATCGTGCTGGAACTCGGGATCGGAGGGGCGCCCGAGCGGTCGGCCGAGCGGGAACTCGCAGTGCAGTGCCCGGGGCGGAGCGACCTTTGCGGCCATCTCGCGGACAGAGGACAACACGATGGTGGCGATGCCGGCAGCTTCGAAGACATGGGCGAGCACACTCACGGTGCGCGTGCACAGCGGTCAAACGGGCGTGAGGATGACCACATCGACGCCGTCCTTGCGCAGCGCCGCAGCGGCAGCGGGCCCGGAGTCGAGGCGAATCGTGGCAACGTCGTCGGGTTGGTTACCGGCGAAGGAGACGTGGCGCGGTGCCACGGCACCGATGATGCCGCGCTCGGCCAACTCCGTGAGCCGGTCGATGGGGTAGACCACGTTGAGATCGATGGCCACGCCGGTGTGATCGAAGTTCGGGCTCCAGTGGCCCATGACGAGATCGCGGCGATCGCTGGCGATGAACCGGTAGCTCGTATCGGCGTTCGAGAAGCCCTCGTCGCCAGCGGCGTACAGCGCCGCCGACGTCACGATGGCGACCATTGACTCAGCGAGTGGCTTCGGCGTGACCCACGCCGGGTTGGGGAACTCGGGTGCCGGGAGGGTGGCCGAATGGGCCCGCATCATCTGATCGCCGTTCATGAAGGAACAATAGCCACTGGTGTCAACTTGTGCCACGTGAACTGTCAATAGATTGCCGTCAGGGAGAGCCTGCGGACGGGACCATCCCGGCGCTCACTCTGGTGATGTGCTGGACCGCTTGCGGTGCCACTGCTCGCTCAGCCGGCTCCCCGCCACGAGCATGGGCCAGGCCAGAGCGACGGTCGCAGCGGCCAAGCCGTATGCCCACGATGCGGTGCGCGGCAGTTCGAACAGCCGGCGACCGAATGGCACCGCGAACGCCAGCCCGAAGAGAACGATCATGGTCACGATCAACACTCGTCGAAGCATGTTGAGCGGCTGTGCGACGCGGAGCAGGTTCATCAATGCAACGCCACCGGCGACGAGCACCGCAACGGTGCGCGCATGATCGGCATCGATGGTGGTGTCCAGCTGAGCCAGGGCGAACACGCCCATGGTGGCCAGGGCGATGACCGCGCCCGCCGGTACCGCTCGGCCGAGCACGCGACGCAGGAAGTCGGGCTTGACGAGATGGTCGTTGGGTTCGAGCGCCAGAAAGAACGCTGGCACGCCGATAGTGAACCAACTGAGGATCGAGAGGTGGATCGGACGTAGCGGGTACGCGAGTGCGAACACGCCCGTCAGGAGGGACAGGATCACCGAGTAGGTGGTCTTGGCCAGGAACAAGCTGGCGACGCGCTCGATGTTGTTGATCACCCGGCGCCCCTCGGCCACCACCTGGGGAAGCGCCGAGAAGTTCGAGTCCAACAAGACCAACTGGGCGACGGCGCGGGTGGCCTCGCTGCCCGATGCCATGGCCACGCCACAGTCAGCGTCCTTGAGCGCAAGTACGTCGTTCACACCGTCGCCGGTCATCGCCACCACGTGGCCGCGCCGCTGGAGCGCCTGCACCATCGCCCGCTTCTGATGAGGGGTCACCCGGCCGAAGACCGTGGAGGCCAGGACAGCGTCGGCGAACTCCTCGCTGTCCTCGGGTGGCAGCGTGGTGGCGTTCACGTTGTCGGCCCAGCCGTCGAGTCCGGCGCGCCGTGCGACAGCGCCGACGGTCACGTTGTTGTCGCCGCTGATGACCTTCACGATCACGCCCTGGTCGGCGAAGTAGCGCAGCGTCTCCGGCGCGTCGGCGCGAACGATGTCCTCGAGCAGCACCAACGCCACTGCCTCGAGGTCCGGCAGTTCAGCGTCGTTACCCTGAGCGAAGACCGAGTTCGTGGTGGCCAGCACCAGGACGCGTTGGCCGTCGGCCGCATGTGTTTCGACCCGATCCTTCATGTCGCCGGCGTACGCAGTGGTCAACACGTTTTCGGGTGCCCCGAACACCCAGTTGCCGTGGTCGGCAAAGCTCATCGCGCTCCACTTGCGCGCCGACGAGAACGGCACACGTCCGGTCACGGTCCAGTCCGATGACTGCGCGAAGTGGGCCCTCAGCGCGATTGACGTCGCATTGGGATCGGGGTCGAGGTGGGCCATCGCGGTCAACACCTTCTCGACGGTGGACGTCTCGACACCATCGAGGGTTTGTACCTCGGCAACTTCCAACGCGCCCTCGGTGATGGTGCCGGTCTTGTCGGCACACAGCACGTCGACCCGTGCGAGCACTTCGATCGCGGGAAGCTCCTGTACGAGGCACCGGCGTTTTGCCAGATGCACCACGCCAACGGCGAACGCGACGCTGGTGAGCAACACCAGCCCTTCGGGCACCATGCCGACCAAGCCGGCAACCGTGCTGATGATCGACTGTTGCCAGCTCTCGTGCCGGCGATAGAACTGGCTGCTTGCCAACAGCACGCCGACCGGAATGATGATCCAACCGATCCAACTGACGATGCGGTTCACGTCGTTGCGCAGCGGGGAGTTCACGAGGGTGAAACGGCGGGCCTCCTCGGCCAACTTCGCAGCGTAGTTCTCGGCGCCCACCTTCGTGACCAGCATCCGGCCGGTACCGGCCACCACTGCGCTGCCGCTCAGGACCGGCGCACTGTCGGCCTTTACGACCGGGTCGGCTTCGCCGGTGAGCAGCGATTCGTCGATCTCCAGATTGTCGTGCGTGAGGATCACCCCATCGGCGACCACCTGGGCGCCGGCGCGTAGTTCGACCACATCGTCGAGTACCAGTTCGTGCACCCGTAGTTCGTGCACCACCCCATCGCGTACGGCCCGTGCCCTGGGTGCGCTGATCACGCTGAGTTGATCGAGCACCTTCTTGGCGCGCAGCTCCTGGTACACGCCGATCACGCTGTTGGCCACGATGACGCCGCCGAACAGCGCGTCCTTCGGCGAGCCCGCGGCGATGACCAGGGCGGCAAGGACGCCCACGACCAGGTTGATCGGGGTCAGCACGTTGCCGCGCACGATCTGCCCGACCGTTCGGGTGGGCGCCGTGGGTACCGCGTTGGTGAGCCCCCGGGTGACCCGGTCGGCCACCTCGGCGGCGGTGAGGCCGATCTGTGGATCGGTGTGCGGTTCGGTGTGCGGTCCGGTCGTTGGTCCGGTCGTTGGTCCGGTCGTTGGTTCGGTGTGCGGTCCGGTCGTTGGACCCGTGTGCGGTTCGGTCGTTGGACCCGCCAGATGATCGGCCGCGCTCGCACTGCTCTTCGGCTCCGTCACCCGCCCGACGTTACCCCCTGCCGATCAGGTCCCGGTGACCGCCCACCCCGATCTGTCAGTCGATTCGGGCCCTGCAGGGCTCACATCTGCTGACAGATCCAAGATTCGTGCGCCGGGCGGGGTCGGTCGGTCTGGGCCAATCGGACGATTTCGCCGAGCAGCCCAATGTGCCCCAACTGTGGTGGTCGTATCATGCGTGCTGATGTCGAGATCGAAACGACTGCTCCCCGGTGGACAACTCGTCGCCGAAGGCCGCGCCGCGGCGCCAGCACCCGCGCCGCCCACTGCGTTCCTGCGGGCCCACGGTGCTCGATCAGAGGTGGAGTACAAGCGCCGCCAGCGTGATAGCGGCGTGGTCATGTACCACATGCATGTCGGGCTTTCTACGTGGGCGGCAACCGAGGCGGCCGTGGCCGAGGTGTACACCGCACTCGCCGCCGAGGGCCACATGGTCGATCGGTTCGGTCTGGCCCTCGACCGGGCGATGGGTGTGCCCGAGGATGAACGCCACCTGACTGTGAAGGAGACGGGTCCGCGCATCGGACCCGACGAATGGGCCCGGCTGGGCGAGGCAGCCCCGGTGCAGCCCCATCTGGGCGACTACATGATCGGCTTCCCTGCCGGGTTCCAGAACACGGTGCGCGCACTGGCCGCTGGCGTCAGCACGATCGGCAATGTCGGGCAGTACACCGCCTACGACCTGCTTGGTGGTTCCGACGAGATCTTCGTCACCGAGGAAACGGTGCGCGCCCTCGCAGCGATTGCTGCACTGCGCGACCACGGGGCGATGGCGCATTCCAACCTTGAAGATGGCTCTGGCACGCAGGCCACGCATTTCGGGTCCTACGTGGGGTGGGCGGCGTTGGAGCTCTACGTGGTCGAGGAACTCATCGGGGGCCGGCTCGCGCACTGCTTCGGCAACACGATCCAGAATCCAGAACACCGCGCCGTCGTGCACTTCGCGCTCGACGACCTCCGCGGGCGCGACTCCATCGGGTCGATGATCTACGGCAACACCGTCGACCACCGAGCCGGCGAACGGGCACGCAACACCGCCGCAGTCACGGCGCAGCTGATGTGCGACATCGCGCTGCAACTTCGTCGACCCACCGGCCACGCCGTGAACCCGGTGCCGCTCAGCGAGGCCGAACGCATCCCGAGTCCGTCGGAAATCGTGGAGGTCCATCTGTTGGCCCGCGAGATCGAGCGTGAGGTTCGCAAGGCGCCGAACCTGTACGACTGGGAACGACTCGAACGGCTCGGCGCAATGACGGCTGAGTACGCGATCGAGTTCCGCAACCGGGCACTCGCCGAACTGGCCGACGACGGTGTCGACGTGCGCGACCCGGCGCAGGTGCTGCTCGCCCTCCGACGCACCACGATGGCAGAACTGGAGCAGCGCGTCGACCTGCACGCGCCGGCCGAGGTTGCCCAACTCGAACCGTGGAAGGCCTCGCACGTGCGCCGGCTGGTCGATCAGCTGCGCGAGGACGCACCACGGCTGGATGGAATGCGGGTCGTGCTCGCCGTGCTCGAAGTCCACGACCTCGTCCGCGACGCACTCGCCCGTGTCCTGCCGACCGCCGGCGCCGAGGTGATCCTGCTCGGCTCCAATACCCCGATCGATGGAGTCATTCGCGCCGCTGCTGAAGAGGACGCCGAGGCCATCGTGATCGGCGTCTACAACGGCAACGCACTTGCTGTCGGCGAGCGGCTTGTTGCGGCCGCCCGCACCGACGGGTGGGAGGGTCGTATCTACATGGGCGGCATTCTGAACCAGGATGCCGGCGATGCCCTCCCCATCGATGCCCGCCCCGGTCTGGCGGCACTGGGCGTGCACTGCGTGGACAGGGTCGAGGACCTCATCGCCCTGCTCGCCAAATCACGAACCATGTGATAGTGACTGGGCATGAGCAGTTTGTTTGGAGACGAGCACCGTTCGCTGCAGGACCAGTTCGACAGCCGCCAGTTGGCCGACGTGCTCGAAGCGGTCATTGTCCAGCCCGAGATCGACGATGAGGCCAAGGCGTTCATCGAGTCACGATCGTTCTTCTTCCTGAGCACGGTGAACGCGCAGGGACACCCAACGGTGTCGCACAAGGGCGGTGCCGTCGGGTTCGTGCGGGTCATCGATCGCTCCACCATCGCGTTCCCCAGCTACGACGGCAACGGCATGTTCCTGTCGATGGGCAACATCGCCGGCGATGGCCGCATCGCTTTGCTGTTCATGGACTTCGACCCGCCACATCGTCTCCGGGCACATGCCAACGCTGTGGTGAGCAGCAACGATCCGCTCATGAGCGACTACCCGGGCGCCGACCTGATCGTGCGCGCCACGGTGACGAACGTGTTCGTCAACTGTCCCCGCTACATCACGCCCCGGTCGCCGACCGCGGAGCCGAAGTACGTGCCCGACGCCAACGGTCAGGCACCCCTGCCCGGCTGGAAGAAGATCGACGCGTTGCAGCCGTTCCTGCCGGCCCGCTTCCAGGGAGTGGCCGAGGCCGAAGGCGGCGTGATCACGGGCGACGAATACGGCCGACGCCTGCAACAGGGCAACGCCTGACATGCCCAGACTGCGCCAGGTGTCCCGGGCCGAGACGACCGACGAGCTGGTGCTCTCGATGTACGACCAGCTCTTCGGCGACCGTGACCCCGTGGCCGAGCCGGGCACCGCCGCAGGAACACCGGGCGACTGGTGGACCGTGTTCGCATTGGTCCCCGACGTGTTGCGGCACGCCGTGCGCGGGTTCGCGCTGTACCGCAGCCCCGATCGAGTGCTCGATCCAGTCCTGCGCGAGTTAGGTCAGACCCGAGCCGGTTGGGCCCGCGGCAGCCAGTTCGTGTTCTCGCAACACTGCAAGTCGTGCCGGGCCCTGGGTATGCCCGACGACAAGATCCAGGCGATCGCGTATTGGGCGACCGCTGATTGTTTTACCCCGACCGAGCGGGCCGTGCTGGCCTACACCGACGCGCTGGTGTTGGGCGGTGGTCGGGTGCACGACACTGAGTTCGCCGAGCTGCGCCAGCATCTTTCGGACGAGCAGATCCTGGAGTTCACCTACATCACGCTGATGTACGAGATGCACGCCACGATGGCGCGTGCGTTGCGGTTGGAGTTCGACGATCGCGATGACCCCATCGTCGAGGTCGCTGCTCCCGAGGGCGAGTCCGCCCGCGACATCGGTGCCGATATCGCAGGCGGGGGCGGCTGACCGGTTCGCGTCAGGTCGTCTCGACGAACGACACCGCATCGCCAGTTCGAACGGTGCCGGCTGCCCCGACCGAGGCGTACACCCCGGCGCAGGGATAGCGGCCACCGAGGACTTCGAGCCGATTGTGCCGTGCCAGGGTTCGCAGAACCTCGGGTTCGGCAACAAGGTCTCCCTGGGCAAGCGTGGTCATCACGCAACGCGGGTCGGGCATGGTGATTGTCATGCGTGCGCTGTTGCCGATCGACAGCGTTTGGCCCACCCAAGCGTTCTCGACGAACCCGCTTCCTGCACCTGTGACGATCACGTTCATCCGAAATCGGCTCTCGTCGAAACGAGTTCCGGGCTGCAGGGCTTCGAGCTGTGCGAGGGTCGATGTCGTCATGACCGACAGGGGGAACACGTCGAGGAACGAACCCGATGGGACCGGCGAGGGGATGCCGACCATGGCGAACAACGCAGCGCCCAGGCGCGATTCAGTCACGGTGTCGCGCGGCCCATCGGGGTCGAGGTCACCAAGATCGGGGTGGTACTGATCGATGGTGAAGTCATCCGGAGCGGCCCGTCGTAGGCAGACTTCCCGATCGAACAGTGCTGACAGGGTGGCGTGCACAGTGGTGTCATCGCTGCGAATCGTGGTGCCGTCGGGCAGTGAGATCTGCACCGGCGGCATCGCATCACCAGCACCCGGGGTCCCGACAAAGGTGGCTCGACAGCCCAGCAGCAGACTCCCGATCCGGGGGGTCTTCCCACTCAGCACCTTGCCCGTGTCGGTCTCGACCAGCGCGTACGCCCGATCACCCACAACGCCGCCCTGGTCGAGTTCAACGGTGTCTACCTGCTCGCCCTGCATCGACTTGACCGGGAAACGCGACAGCCGGCCTACTGCTCCAACCCACTCACCCATGATGAGGTTCCCTCTGTTGTTCGTGCGGATCGCCCAGCGCCTGGCCGACCTTAGCCGTCGAACTGAGCCAGCTTGACCAGCTTGACCAGCATGGCGTTGGTGAGCAGGAGCAGCGATGTAGTTATGCTCCGGCGGTGATTGCCCTCGCGTATTCCCATGGCGCATCGACGACGCCGCTGATCGGGGAAACGATTGGCGACAACCTCCGCCGAGTTGCCGCGTCGAATCCCGCTGCCGACTGCGTTGTGTCATGTCACCAGAACATTCGAATGACGTATGGCGACTTCGACCGCGCCGTTGACGATCTCAGCGCCGGGCTTCTCGACAGTGGCCTTGCTGCCGGTGACCGCGTCGGCATCTGGAGCCCGAACCGGGTGGAGTGGACCTTGCTGCAGTACGCCGCGGCCCGCACTGGCGTCATCTTGGTCACTATCAACCCAGCGTATCGAACGAGCGAACTCGAGTACGTCGTGCGCCAGTCAGGCAGTCGGGTCGTTGTCGCCATCTCCGAGTTCAAGGGCAGCGATTATCGGGCGATGCTTGCCGAGGTGCAGGCATCCACTCCAGAGCTTGAGCGCGTTGTCTACTTCGATACTCCGCAGTGGGCCGACCTCGCATCTGCCGGACAGCGCCTTGGTTACGCAGCGGTGCATGAACGCGCCGCCACGCTCGGCAGCGATGACCCGATCAACATCCAGTACACCAGCGGCACCACTGGGTTTCCGAAGGGTGCAACGCTATCGCACCACAACATCCTCAACAACGGCTACTTCGTCGGGCAGCGTTGCGGATACACGGCCGCAGATCGTGTCTGCATACCGGTGCCCTTTTACCACTGCTTCGGCATGGTGATGGGCAACATCGGCAGCACAACGCACGGCGCGTGCATGGTGATTCCGGCCGAGGCCTTTGATCCGATAGCGACACTGCAAGCGGTGCAGGACGAGCGGTGCACCAGCCTCTATGGCGTGCCGACGATGTTTATCGCCGAACTGGCCTCGAGCGACTTCGAGCGCTTTGATCTGTCATCGTTGCGCACCGGCATCATGGCCGGGTCACCGTGTCCGGTCGAGGTGATGAAGCAGGTCCTCGAACGTATGCACATGAAACAGGTCACCATTTGTTACGGCATGACCGAGACATCGCCGGTTTCTACGCAGACCACGGCCGACGACACGATCGATCAACGGGTCGGCACGGTTGGCCCGGTGCATCCCCACGTTGAGGTGAAGATCATCGACCCGAACACCGGGCGCACGGTCGGTCGCAGCGAAGCCGGCGAACTGTGCACGCGCGGGTACTCGGTGATGCTTGGCTATTGGAACGACGAAGCGCGCACTGCTGAGGCGATCGACGCTGCCGGGTGGATGCACACAGGCGACCTGGCCACGATGGACGATGATGGCTACGTCAGCATCGTCGGGCGCTCGAAGGACATGATCATCCGTGGCGGCGAGAACGTGTATCCCCGCGAAATCGAAGAGTTCCTCTACGGCCACCCAGCGGTCGGCGATGTTCAGGTGGTGGGTATCCCCGATGATCGCTACGGCGAGGAGATCGGTGCCTTCATCATGCTGAAGGCTGGCCAGAGTGCCGACGCTGAGGACATCCGCAACTTCTGCCGCGGCCGTATTGCTCACTTCAAGGTGCCGCGTCACGTGTTCTTCGTCGACGAGTTTCCGATGACCGTCACGGGCAAGATCCAGAAGTACAAACTCCGCGAACAGGCGTCGGCTGCGTTGGGAATCGACTGAGTCCACGACGGTCGGCGGCTACTTGAAGCCGGTGAGCCACCTGGCCACCTGATCGAACTCGGCCCTCGTGCGCCCCTTGCGCTCGACCTTGGCCACGTCGTTGGGATACGCCGCGGCGACGCTCGTTGTGAAAACCCTATGCATCGCCGGCGAGTCTCGGTTGCCCGCTGGCGCCGTGCCCGGCCTCGGTGAATGCTTCGTTGGATCCCATGAACCTGAGAGAGAATGGCGGAATGCATCCTGAGGATTTCCAGCCTGATGAGCAACTCCTGTTGCACGCAGTTGCGCTCTTGTCGGGGTCTGAGATGGCCGAGCCCGCACAACGGCTGCCGCCAAGCCTTCCTGAAGTCGGCATTGGTGCCGACGCTGCACTCTCGGCGATGTTCGACGACGTGCTCGGTCAGAGCCGAGACCTCGGAGCGCCAGGGTTCTTCGCGCACATGGATCCGCCCACACCATCGATCACGTGGGCGATGCATCTGTGGACCGCCAGCCGGAATCAGAACCTATTGCATCCCGACACCGCCCCACGCGCTCGAGAACTGGAGAGGCTCGCGGTCGATTGGATCGCTCCATGGTTCGCCATGTCAGGTGGGCACATGACGCCGGGCTCCACGGTTGCCAACCTGACAGCGCTCTGGGCGGCGCGCGAGAGTGGGTGCCGCGTCGTCGTGTCGGGAACGGGCGCTCACCTCAGCGTTCGTAAGGCTGCGCACCTGCTGGGCATGGAACACCGAGTCATTGATGATTGGTCCGTGGCGGACGATCTCACGCACGCTGTTGCCGTCATCACGGCGGGCACAACGAGTTCCGGTGAAATCGAATCGCTCGATGCGGCCAGCG
>WLMZ01000070.1 GCA_009726095.1 Actinomycetota bacterium | reverse complement strand
CAAGCAGTTACCGATGGGCGCTGGCTCGGTTGTGGTGGCAGCGGCGGTCGAACTGCTCGACGCAGCAGTGGTGACGGTGGTGGGGCTGACGGTCTGGCCACTCGCCGGTGTCGAGGCCACCGTCGAAGGGGCGCTGGCGCCATGGGCACACGCCGCGAGCACAACGGCGGCCGCCAGCGCCGCTGTCGCTCGACGTGTGGGCATCGGGTGCATCAGGTGCATCGGGGTCACCGGGCCGGCATCGACTACGCGAACTCGGGCAGCACCGCTTCGGCCACCAGCCGGATCGATGACCATGCGTGGTCGATGGGCATTCCGCCACACATCGGATGCAGGGTCAGCGCGTCGAAGGGGCCCATCCCCCTGCAGCGCTCGACGCACTGCTCGGGCGTGAGGATTTGATACGTGCCCTCGGCGCGCAGCTCGTCGACCGTGGTCGCAGTGCTGTGCACGGCCGAGTGGATGTCGGGTGTCTGCCATCCGGCGTACACCATCGCCTCGTGCAGGAAGTGGTGGCCGATCTCGGCCCACGCCCGATCGGGGTCCTCGGCCACATGCACCATCGCTGTCGATGCCGACGGCGCCATGAAGAACCCACCGGTGCCATTCGCTGTGCACTGCTCGTTGTAGTACTCGGCCAGGCCAGGCACCTGTGCGGCGGCGAAGAAGGGCAGACCGAACCGGGCAGCGCGACGCGCCGCGATCTTGCTGGTGCCACCGAGCATCAGAATGGGGTGCGGCCTGCTCATCGGAGCGGGGGTCACGCACACCGTGGTGCCGCGGTACTCGAAGGGCTCACCGGTCCATGCCTGACGCATGACGGTGATGGCTTCGTCCATCAGCGCGCCGCGGGCTGCCCAGTCCTTGCCATGGGCGGCATATTCCTCGGGCCGGTAGCCGATACCGGCGATCACCACCAGACGACCACCGCTGGCCAGGTCGAGCACCGCAATGTCCTCGGCGATGCGCAACGGGTCGTGTAGGGGCACCAACAGCGCCGACAACGTGACCTGCAGCCTCGACGAAGCGCCGAAGATCAGCCCGGCGAGCACGAGCGGCGATGAGCTCCAACCGTTGAACGCGCCGTGGTGCTCTTCGAGCGTGACACCGCCGAAGCCGTTCGCATCGGCATACCGGACCATGTCGAGCATCGCCTGATGGCGGCGGGCGTTCTCGGCCCGATCCGGCTCGGGCATCACCATGTTGAACCGCATCAGCGCACGCATGGCTCTGTTCTAGCCGGTTCGGGTGAGCTCGCCGAGGGTTCACCGTGCGAACATGGTGGGGTGACAAGAGATCTGAAACTCGGTTGGCATGTCGGCTATTGGGGCCGGAGCATGCCGGCCAACGTGCCCGAAACGCTCACCACCATCGAGGCGCTCGGCTTCGACAGCGTGTGGACCGCCGAGTCATGGGGCTCCGATGCCATCTCACCGCTCGCTTGGTGGGGGGCCGCTACCACCAAGCTGCGCCTCGGCACCAACCTCATCCAACTGTCGGCGCGTACTCCCACCGCCACGGCCATGGCTGCGATCACGATGGACCATCTGTCGAACGGTCGGTTCTGCCTCGGCCTCGGGGTCAGCGGCCCGCAGGTGGTCGAGGGCTGGTACGGCCAACGCTTCACGCGACCGCTCGCCCGCACCCGCGAATACGTGGGCATCATCCGCAAGATCCTGGCCCGCGAGGAGCGCCTCACCAACGCCGGGCCCGAGTACCCCATCCCCGCCACCGACGGCCTCGGTCTGGGCAAGGCGCTGAACGTGATGACGCATCCGCTCCGCGCCAACCTGCCCATCTTCCTCGGTGCCGAGGGCCCGAAGAACGTGGCCTTGGCCGCCGAGATCGCCGACGGTTGGTTCCCCATCTTCTACGCCCCCAAGCACGAGGAGCTGTACGGACCCAGCCTGCGCGAGGGCTTTGCCCGCCCCACGGCGCGACGCACCCCTGACGATTTCGAGATCCTCGCCACCGTCACCGTCGCCCTCGACGACGATCTGGAGCGGGCCTACGACAAGCTGCGCCCGACGCTCGCCCTGTACGTGGGCGGCATGGGCGCCCAGGAGATGAACTTCCACGCCGACGTGTTCCGCCGCCTCGGCCACGAGGAAGCCGTTGACAAGATCCAGAACCTGTTCCTGAGCGGCCACCAGGCCGAGGCCATCGCTGCGGTGCCGCGGGCGATGATCGATGAGATCTGTCTGGTCGGGCCACGCGAGAAGATCCGCGACGACATCGAGGCATGGCGCGAGAGCCGCGTCACCACCATGCTCATCGGTGGTTCGCTCGACACGCTGCGCACCATGGCCGAACTCGTCAACGGCTAGACGTACACGACCCAGCGACCACGTCAGACGGTGGGAACCGTGCCGAGGCGACGATCGGAGGCGATCTCATCGGCCATGCGCGCCAGCAGTTCGCCGCGCAGCGCGCGCACGGTGCCGGCGTAGGCCCGAGCACTGAGGGCTGCGAGCTCGGTCGCCCTCAAGATTGCCGTGTCCAGCACGTTGTCAACCGCGACCACCTCATCGAGGAAACCGACATCGACCGCACCCGCTCCATCGGTGACACGTGCCGTTGCGACAGCCAGCTGCAGATGGCGCCGACTCAGCCGCTCGACAGCGATGGACAACGCCCATGTTGGCAACACCATGCCGATGGCAACCTCGTTGAGGCCGATCTTGCAATCGACGTCGGCACCGACACGCACGTCACAACCGAGCAGCACCAGTGCGCCCGCCGCCAGAGCGTGACCCGTACACGCGGCAACGATCGGCACTGGGGACCCGTAGAGCCGGCTGACCAGGTCGCCGCCGTCGGAGACCAACGACGACATCGCGGCCAGATCGCCGCTACGCATGATCGACAGATCGAACCCGGCGCAGAACTTGCCCTCACGACCGTGCAGCACGAGTGCGCCGATGGTGTCATCGGACTCAGCCGTATCGAGTGCGGCGCCGATGGCAGCGATGATCGAGGGCGAGAGCGCATTGGCCTTGCCGTCATCGAGGTGCACGATGAGCACCGAGTCGCGGCGCTCGACGGAGACATGTTCTGAGGTCATCCCAGCGACGTTAGGCGTGATCGTGTCCGCTGAACGAACGAACGACGAATTCGGACGGCCGACACCGCGCCAGTAGAACGAGACGACGACACGGCTGGAAGACCCCACCAAAACGTGCAGCACGTATCTGACGGACCGTCAGAAACCTGCTAGAACGATCTCATGTCCGGGGGCACCACTGAGTACACCATTGCTGACGACGGCTCGTTCACCGCGCCGCTCGAGCTGTTCTATCCCTACAAACGCACCGTGGGGCCGCTGTTGAGCCGCTTCCTCACGGGCCTGCGCGAGCACCGCATCGAGGGCACGCTCGGCAGCGACGGTCGCGTCCACGTACCGCCTGCCGAGTTCGATCCCATGACCGGCGAACCCCTCAGTGAATGGGCCGAGGTCTCGTCCACCGGCACCATCGTCACCTGGTCGTGGCAGCCTTCGCCGGTCGAGGGCAACACGCTGCAGCACCCGTTCGCTTGGGCGCTGATCGCCCTCGATGGGGCCAACACCAACCTGCTGCACGCGGTCGATGCGGGCAGCGCCGACGCCATCCGTACCGGCATGCGGGTGCAGGCCCGTTGGGCCACCGAGCCCGTTGGCAGCATCACCGACATCGAATGCTTCGAACTCGTGCCGGAGAGCGCAGCATGAGCGACGACGTACTGCGCATCCGCACACCAATCGGCATCAAGTACCAGTACTCAGCGGGCCCACGCGTCAGCAGCCACCTGATCGGCCTCATGGAGGGGCGCTTCGTCGGCAAGCGTTGCCCCAGCTGTCATCTCGTGTACATGCCACCGCGCAACGGCACGTGCGCCAAGTGTGGTTGTCTGCTCGGCGAGGACGTCGAGGTCGGCCAGCGCGGCACCATCACCACCTTCTGCGTGGTCAACGTGCCGTTCCTGGGCCAGACGATCAAGATCCCCTACGTCGCAGCGACCATTCTGCTCGATGGCGCCGACATGGGCATGCAACACCTCATCCAGGAGGTCGAGGCGACCGAGGTTCGAATGGGCATGCGGGTGGAACCCGTGTGGAGGCCACGCGAGGAATGGCAGCCATCCATGGAGAACGTGTTGTACTTCCGTCCCACCGGCGAACCAGACGCCCCGTACGAGTCCTACGCAGGTCAACTATGAACGCGGCTCAGCAACCCAGGCAGCACCACGCCGACACCACCGCAGTCACCTCGGAGAGCACCCATGCGTGACGTCGCCATCATCGCCTCGGCCCAGGCCGTCAACACTGCCACCACCACGGCGACCCCCGTGGAAATGCTCATCCCGGTCGTCAACCAGGTGCTCGCCAACGCAGGCATGGCCCGCAGCGACATCGGGTTCTGGTGCCACGGCAGCTGCGACTACATGACCGGCCAGCCCTTCAGCTTCGTCTCCGCCGTCGATGCCCTCGGCGCCTGGCCACCCATCATCGAGAGCCATGTCGAAGCCGATGGCGCCTTCGCCCTGTACGAGGCATGGATGAAGATCCAGACCGGCGAGGTCGACACCGCCCTGGTGTTCGGCAACGGTCGCAGCAGCAGCGGAGACATCAACCGCATCCTCACGCTGCAGCTCGATCCCTACGTGGTCGGTCCCCTGTGGCCCGATGACCGCTCGATCGCTGCGATGCAGGCCCGCGCCTGCCTTGAAGCCGGTGTGATCACCGAGCGGGCGATGGCCCAGATCGCTGCCCGCAACCACCACAACGCCCTCACCAACCCAGTTGCACTCCGTCGCGGCGAACACAGCGTAGAACAGCTGCTGGCAGCACCGCTGGTGGCCAGCCCACTGCGCGAGCTCGACTGCCCAGCGCACTCCGACGGCGTCACTGCCGTCATCATCGCCGCCGGCGACCGGGCCCGCAGCCTCAGGGCACGCCCGGCATGGATCCGTGGCATCGATCACCGCATCGAGTCACAGAACCTCGGTAACCGGTCGATGACCACCCTGCCCTCAGCGGTGATCGCGGCCCAAAAGGCAGGCGTCGCCAACGACAAGATCGATGTCGCCGAACTGCATGCCCCCTACACCCACCAGGAGCTGTTGCTCACTGCTGCGCTGGGGCTCGGCGAATCCACCTCGATCAACCCCAGCGGCGGCGCACTGTGCGCCAACCCGATGATGTCCGCCGGCCTGGCCCGTTTCGCAGAGGCCGCCGCACGCATCATGGATGGTTCCGCCGACCGCGCCCTCGGGCACGCGTCGTCTGGGCCATGGCTCCAACAGAACCTCGTTTGCGTATTGGAAGGCGAATGATGGCCGAGCGTTGCGCAGTCATCGGCGTTGGCCAGACCCAGCACACATCGTGCCGGGCCGACGTGTCCATTGCCGGGCTGGTCCGAGAGGCCGTCGATCGCGCCCTCGCGTCTGCCCACATGACCATGGCTGACATCGATGCCATCGTCATCGGCAAGGCTCCCGACATGCTCGAGGGCGTGATGATGCCCGAACTGTGGCTCGTCGATGCCCTCGCCGCGGCGGGCAAGCCCGTGTTCCGGGTGCACACCGCTGGCAGCGTTGGTGGTTCCACCGCCATCGTGGCTGCGCAGCACGTGACATCGGGCGTGCACAAGCGCGTGCTCACCGTCGGCTTCGAGAAGCAGAGCGATGGCAACGCCATGTGGGCGTTGTCGGTGCCCATGCCGTTCGGCATGCCCGTACACGCCGGTGCCGGCGGGTACTTCTCACCGATCATCCGCTCGTACATCAAGCGCAGCGGCGCACCCGCACACATCGGCTGCATGGTCGCGGTCAAGGACCGCACCAACGCCTGCAAGAACCCGTACGCCCACCTGCACGAACCCGACTGGACGCTCGAGAAGGCCATGGCCAGCCCCATGCTGTGGGACCCCGTGCGCATGGTCGAGACCTGCCCCAGCAGCGACGGCGCAATGGCGCTGGTGCTCGCCAGCGAAGATGTTGCAGATGCACACGACGGCCCCAAGGCCTGGGTGCATGCAACCGCGATGCGCAGTGAGCCCACCGCCTTCGCCGGCCGCAATCAGGTCAGCCCGAAGGCCAGCGAGGACTGCGCCGCCGACCTGTGGCGCAAGGCCGGCATCACATCGCCCATTGACGAGATCGATGCCGTCGAGATGTACGTCCCGTTCGCGTGGTTCGAACCGATGTGGCTCGAAAGCCTCGGCTTCGCACCCAAGGACCACGGCTGGCGGTTTGTCGAAGATGGCATCACCGAGATGACCGGCCGGCTGCCCGTGAACTGCAGTGGCGGCGTGTTGTCGTCGAACCCGATCGGTGCCAGCGGCATGCTGCGCTTCGGCGAGGCAGCGATGCAGGTCATGGGTATTGCCGGCGAACATCAGGTCGACAGCGTGCGCAAGGCATTCGGCCACGCGTACGGCGGTGGCAGCCAGTTCTTCGCGATGTGGGTGGTCGGCGCGAACAAGCCGTAGCCTCGCAACAATGGTGCCTCCCGCTGCGATCGAGTTCGACGTCATCATCATCGGCACGGGGTCGGGCAACAGCCTGATCACCCCCGAGTACGACCACCTGCGGGTGGCCATCGTCGAAAAAGACATCTTTGGTGGCACCTGCCTGAACCGGGGTTGCATCCCCACCAAGATCCTGGTGTACACCGCCGACGTTGCATCGCACATCGCCAACGCGTCCAGGTTCGGCATTGACGCCACCATCGACAAGATCCGCTGGAAAGACATCCGCAACCGGGTCTTCGACCGCATCGACCCCATTCCCCCCAGCGGCAAGGCGTACCGCGAGTCGCTCGACAATGTGACCGTGTACACCGGCGAAGCGCGCTTTGTCTCGCCGAAGGTGATGGAGGTCAACGGCGAGCGCATCACCGCCGAGCACATCGTCCTGGCCGCAGGGGCGCGACCGACACTGCCCCATCTGGACGGCCTCGACTCGGTCTCGTTCCATACCAGCGACACCATCATGCGTGTCGACGACCTGCCCGAGCACCTCATCATCTTCGGCGGCGGGTACATCGCCACCGAACTGGCCCATGTGTTCGGCAGCCTGGGCAGCCGCATCAGCATCATCACCCGCGGACCGCACCTGCTGTCACGCGAGGACGAATCCGTGAGCGAGCGCTTCACCGAGTTGTACTGCAATCGCTACGAGGTGTACCCCAACTCGCATGTGGAGCGGGCCCGCCAACATGACGGCGAGATCACCGTCAGGTTGAAGTCCAACGGCCACGGGCACGAGCTCGTCGGCGACGCGCTGCTGATTGCCATCGGTCGCACTCCCAATGGCGACACGCTGAACCTCCCCGCCGCCGGCATCGAAGTGGATGCACATGGCTTCATCGTCACCGACGAGTTCTTGCGCACCAACGTGCCCGGCGTCTGGGCGCTCGGTGACGTGACCAACCCGAACCAGCTCAAGCACGTGGCCAACGCCGAGTGCCGGGCCGTGTCGCACAACATCATCCACCCCGGCCACCTGCGCACCGCCGACCTGTGGCCCATTCCGCATGCCGTGTTCGCCGATCCTCAGGTGGCCTCCGTGGGCGAGACCGAGCAGGCCCTGCGCGCCGCAGGTCGGCCGTACATCACGGCCGTGCAGCGCTACGCCGACGTTGCCTACGGCTGGGCAATGGAGGACACCCAGCACTTCTGCAAGCTGATCGCCGATCCCGATACCCGCCAGCTTCTGGGAGCGCACATCATCGGGCCGCAATCCAGCGTGCTCATCCAGCAGCTCATTCAGGGAATGAAGTTCGGTCAGACCGTCGATGAAATGGCGCGCGAGCAGCTGTACATCCACCCCTCGCTCAGCGAGCTCGTCGAGAACGCGCTGCTACAGCTGTAGCAAGAACAGGCGCGTCAGCCCTCGGTGATCTGGCGCTGGAGTTCACGCTTGAGGATCTTGCCCGATGCGTTGCGCGGCAGGGGCTCGTGAAAGAACACCACATGGGTTGGCACCTTGAACGACGCGATGCGTACGCCCACGTGGGCTCGAAGCTCGTCGAGCGAAAGGGTGCATCCCTCTTTCACATACACAGCAGCGCCGACTTCTTCACCGAGTCGTTCGTGCGGCACACCGAACACGGCGGCCTCGTGCACGCTGGGGTGCTCGTAGATGGCGGCCTCGACCTCGGCGCAGTACACGTTCTCGCCGGCGCGCAGGATCATGTCCTTGACCCGGTCCTCCACGTAGATGAAGCCCTCGTCATCGAGATGGCCGAGGTCGCCCGAACGCAACCATCCATCGACGATGGTCTCGGCGGTGGCCTCGGGACGGTTCCAGTAACCACGGATGAGGTTGGGGCCCTTGAACCAGATCTCGCCGCGCTCCCCCACGGGCAGCGGTGTGCCCAGCGCATCGCGGATGCCGATCTCCATGATCGGCACCACCCGCCCCGAACTGGTGGGCTTGTCGAGGTAATCCTGACCGCGGTTACCGGGTCCGTAGGCGTTGGTCTCGGTCATGCCGTAGCCGATGGTCGGCTTGCCCTTGGCGAAGCTGGTGGACACCTTCTCGACCAGGGCGGGCGGGGCAGGGGCTCCGCCGCCGCCGATGTCGCGCAGGGTCGACGTATCGAACTCGGAGAACCGGGGCGAGTGCACGAGGTCCCAACTCTGCGTGGGCACACCGACGAAGTTGGTGACCTGCTCACGCTCGATGAGCTCGAGCGCCTTGTCGACATCCCACTTGTACATGATGACCAGCTTCACGCCGCCCGCGAAGCAGCCGAGCATGACCGGCACGCAGCCGGTCACATGGAACAGCGGCACGATCAGGATGAACGCCGGCGGATTGGTGGACGGCTCGGACGGTTGGCGCACGCGCTCGGCCGCGGCCCGGCACGAGAACGCCATCATCGCCTGGATGACGGCACCATGGGTCGACACGGCCCCCTTGGGGCGACCAGTGGTGCCCGAGGTGTACAGGATGGTGGCATCGTCGTCGGGGCCGACATCGACCAACGGCATCGGGGTGCCGGGCAGCACCACATCGCTCCAGGCATCCACGCCTGCGGGCACTGTCTCGAGACGCACACCGAGGATCTGGGTACCGAGGCGTGCGCATGCGGCGAGCGAGCGATCGATGCGCACGTCATCGGCGATGAGCACCCTGGCCCCGCTGTCCTCGAGCGCAAAATCCATCTCGTCCTCGGTCCACCACGAGTTCATCGATACCGAGACAGCACCGACCGAGGTGATCGCGGCGAATGAGATGACCCACTCGGGGAAGTTGCGCATGGCCACAGCCACGCGATCGCCCTTGCGAATGCCGTACCGCTCGACCAGCGCGGCGCCCAACGCTGCCACCGTGTTGCGGACCTCGCCGAAGGTGAGGCGCTCGTCCTCGTAGACCAGGAACACCGACTCGGCTGGAGCCAGCTCGTAGAAGAGCCCGAGGTTGCGCGGAGCGTTGACGAAGACCCGCTGCGCAGCACCGTTGACGATGGCGTCCCCAACCTCGAACTGCCCGCCAGCGGCAGTGACCTGCGCCATTGCCTCATCAAATGTGATCCCCATGGCCCACACTCTTGCATCCGGGGCGTGCCCCCAGCTGTACCGTATGAGGAGATTCTCAAGCGGGGGTGCAGACACAGCCCATGGTTCATCGCGAAACTCCACTGGAGAGACTGGGCAAGGTGCCGTTATTGCGGGTGTGCTCGAAGAGGGAACTCGAGACGATCGCACGGCTCACCACCACGCACTTCGCCGAGGCGGGTGCCACGCTGCTCGTCGAAGGCACCTTCGCCCGAGAGATGATGATCGTGGTCGAGGGCACCGCATCGGTACACCGTCACGGCGTGAAGGTTGCCGAGATCGGTCCCGGGGACGTCATCGGCGAACTGGGACTCCTCACCGGGCATCCGCGCAACGCCTCCGTGGTTGCCGACACCAAGATGGAGTTGCTGGTCCTCGGCTCGGCGGAGTTCTCCACGTTGCTCGACGACGTCCCCTCGGTCACGCGCAAGGTGCTCAACACGCTCGCGATGCGTCTGGCCGAAGCCGAACAACCGACCGCCTGAGCTGATCTGTCGATCCCGCCGGGCACGAGTGCGGCCCGGTTCCTGACGTATCGTCGGCACTCGTGACCGACTTCGCGACCCTGCTGTCCCCTGCCACCATCGGCGCGCTCACGTTACCCAATCGCGTGATCCTGCCAGCGATGGACATGAACCACTGCGACGAGGGCGTGATCACCGCTGCCGAGGTCGAACACTATGCCGCCAGGGCCGCTGGCGGGTGCGCGATGGTCATCACCGGGGCCTCGGCCGTGTCGTGGCCGCTGGGCGCAACCACACGCAAGCAACCCGGCCTCAGCGACGACCGCTTCCTTCCCGGCCTGCGCGCGCTCGCCGATGGCGTGCACGCCGGTGGAGGTTTGCTGTGCGTGCAGTTGGTCCATCATGGCAAGGTCGCCAGCGTCGACTCCGCCGACGGCCGGCCACAGTTGGTCCCCAACCCGCCGCCCGGCCACATGGACCTCAGCTCGCTCGTGGACAACCCCATCGAGGAGCTGATGGGGCTCGCCTCGGCCTCGCAGGGCAAGCCGGCCACGTATCGCTCGGCCACCGCCGACGACCTGCTGTGGGTCACCTCGCAGTTCGCCGACGCCGCAGCGCGGGTGCAGGCGGCCGGGGGCGACGCCGTCGAGATCCACGGCGCACACGGCTATCTCATCTCCACGTTCCTCTCCGCTGCATACAACCTGCGCACCGACGGGTACGGCGGATCCCTCGAGAACCGGTCGCGCCTGCTCGTAGAGGTCATCCGCGCCGTCCGCGACCGCGTCGGTGTGGGCTTTCCGATCCTCGTTCGCCTGAACGGCTGCGAGTACGGAATCGACGGTGGCATCACCCCCGACGAGACCGCTGCAACAGCGCAGCTCGCCGAGGCCGCCGGCGCCGATGCCATTCATGTGTCGGCCAACGCCGTCAACCCATTCCGCGACTTTACGCTCGGCCCTCTGCCCGCCGAGGTGGGCCAGTACCGGGCAATGACCGCAACGGTGAAGCGAGCCGTCGGCATCCCGGTGATCGCCGTTGGTCGCCTGCTGCCCGAGGTGGCCGAAGAAATGCTTGTCGCTGGCGAATGCGATTTCGTCTCGATGGGCCGTCAACAACTCGCCGATGCCGAGCTGGTGCACAAGCTCGCCACCGGCCAGCGTGGCTCTATCCGGCCATGCATCAATTGCTACGTCTGCGTCGAGCAGAACTTCTTCGAGGCTGCACCGCGCTGCGCCGTGAACCCGTCCCTCGGCAACGAATCCGCCACCGCCGCACAGATCAGGCCCGCCACCACTCGGCAGCATGTCGTGGTCGTGGGCGGCGGCCCGGGAGGAATGGAGACGGCTCGCATCGCCGCGCAGCGCGGCCATCGGGTGACCCTGCTCGACCGCAGCGACCGACTCGGTGGCACCATGTGGTTCAGCCAACTCACCACACCCGCCAACGAACAGCTGGTGGAATGGCTCACCCACGAGGTCGCCCGCAACGGTGTCGACGTGCGCCTCGGCACATCCGCCACGGTGCAGTCCATCTCGGCGCTGCAGCCCGATGTCGTGGTGGTGGCCACGGGGGCGAAGCGGGGGCGCCTGACGGTGCCGGGCGGCGATCTTGGCCACGTGCGTTCAGGCGACGAGATGCGCGCCCTGATCACGGGCGACAGTTCGGGCGGCGAGGCCACCGGCAAGCGCTCGCTGCTGGACCGTGCCGCGCTGGCGGTGGGACGAACGCTGCGCATCACCAAGAGTCCTGAAACGATGCGGTCGCTGTCGCGTCGGTGGATGCCCATCGGCAAGCACGTGGTCATCGTGGGCGGGGGCCTGGTGGGCCTGGAGTTGGCAGAGTTCCTCGCTGAACGCGAGCGCACGGTCACCGTGCTCGAACCGGGCCCGCACATGGGCCTGCCCATGGCCATGCCCCGGCGTTGGGCTGCCGTGGCCAGGGCGTCTGGCCACGGAGTCACGCTGGTACGCACTGCACACGTCAGCGAGATCACGGTGGCTGCGGTGCGCTACACCGTTTCTGGCGCAGAACCCGGCGAGTCGACTGCGGTCGAGGCCGACGATGTCATCATCGCCAGCGAGGTGCACAGCGACACCACCCTCGCCGATCAACTCCGCGCCGCTGGCCTCACAGTGCACGTGGTGGGCGATGCCGGCACCGTCGGATACATCGAGGGCGCCATGTACACCGCCCATGCGGTTGCGACGGCGCTCTAATCCTAGATCCACCGATGGTCAGGGTGTGAGGTGATGCGCGTATCCGCGTGAAAGGTCTCCTGGGCTGGGACGATGTTGGTCTTCTACATCAACGTCAGCCCAACCGCAGGAGACACTTTCAGTGACACGAGTATCGCATGCCATCGACCGCGTCGAAGTGTCTTTCGATGATCCGAATCTGGTCGCGAACGCCGGTTTGTTGTTGACCGCGACGCTGGTCGAACGGCTCGACTTGGAGGCGATGATCGACTCGATGGTGAAGCTCGGTGATCGTGTCGGTGGCGCTCGTCCGGGGCGCAAGGTGTTGACGTTGGCGCACGCGATGATCGCAGGCGGCACGCACATCGATCACGCCGACATGTTGCGCGCCGGGTCCACCGCAGCAGTGCTCGGGCATCGGGTGATGGCCCCGTCGACGCTCGGGACGTTCCTCAGGTCGTTCACGTTCGGGCATGTCCGCCAGCTCGAGGCGGTCAACGGTCGAGCGCTCGGACGTGCGTGGACGGTGGGTGTTGGACCGTCCAAGTCGTTGGTGATCGATATCGACTCGACGATCTGCGAAGTGATCGGCAAACACAAGCAGGGTGCCGGCTACGGTTACACGCACAAGCTCGGCTATCACCCGCTCCTCGCGACCCGCGCGGACACCGGCGAGGTGCTGCACGCGCGGATGCGCAAAGGATCGGCGAACACTCAACGCGGGGCGCGCCGGTTCATCGATGAGGTTGTCGCGCGTGTCCGCCGCGCTGGAGCGACGGACGTGTTGACGATCCGGTTCGATTCCGGGTTCTGGGCCAACGACACGATCGCCGTCTTGAACCGGCTCGACGTGCGTTACACGATGGCTGTCCGCTGCTCCAGCAAAGGCATCAACGACGCCATCGCAGCGATCCCGGACGATGCGTGGACCGCAATCGCCTACACCGACGACGGCGAAGCCGAAGTTGCCGAATGCGCGTACACGACCGGTGTCGGCAACAAGGCTGTGACGCGTCGCCTGATCGTGCGTCGAACCCGTCTCACGGACAAGCAACAGTTGAAGTTGTGGCCCGACTGGCGCCACTTCGGGTTCCTCACCGATCTCGACGGGACCGCTGTCGAGGTCGACAAGTTCCACCGTCAACATGCCGTGGTCGAGCTCGCGATCCGCGATCTCAAAGAAGGCGCCGGGCTCGAGCACGTCCCATCCGGGAACTTCCACGCCAACTCGGCATGGCTGCAATGCGCCGTCCTCGCCCACAACATGATCCGCTGGACCGCAATCGCTGGCAAGGTCCGCGTCGACAACCAACTCGTCGTCGCCCGAACATTGCGCACCCGACTCCTCGCGATCCCGGGCCGACTCGTCAACCGCTCCGGGCGACCGACCCTGCGGATGCCGACCAACTGGCCATGGTCGACACCGTTCACCACAGCACTCGCCGCACTGCGCGCACTCGAGCCCGCCACCGGCTGAACGCCGTCCGCGGACCGGCGCGCCGCACACCCAATCACCGAGCGCTGACAACCAGCAAACAACATGACCATCAACTTCAACGCGCCTCAGAACACGTCAACCGCCACCCCAGGCCACCCTCGTCAACCTCAAGCGCGAAGCGACCCGCTCAAAGAGCCGGTCGGTGGATCGAGGCTAATCTCCTCATGATGTTGCTTGACCAGAGTCCCTCCGAACGCGAGCGATTCTCGTTGGCCGTCAGGAAGTGGGACGTCATCGACCTCCTGAGGCGCGAAGCGTCCGCTCAGGTCTTTGCGCAGATCCTGACCCCCTCGACCGGCTCCGACATGCCCGGGCGCCCGGAGATCATGCGCTTCGCTGCCGCAACCACCCTGACCTACGCGTCCGAACTGCAGCGGGCCGAGATGGAGGGCGTCGACAGCCTTCCCACGCTGGACGAGCTCGAGCACCTACTGCGAATGCACCCGACGCGGGCAGACATCGTGTTCGTCGATTCGTGGCATTCCTACGACGACACGGTCCGCACTCTCAGGCTTGCGCTGACCATGATTGCTCACGGTGGCTTCGTGGTGATCCACGACTGCGATCCACCCGACCGCGACGCCTCGCCGCCTACGCCCGAGGACTGCTCCTCGCTCTGGTGTGGTGCCACGTGGCGGGGCTTTGTCGATGTCACCTCCAGCCTCCCGACTGATGCAACGTGGTGGGTCGTGGAATTCGACCTCGGGATTGGCGTCATCGAACTCCCTCCGCCTCGCGATGTGCCTCGCCCGCACAATTTGGCGCTCCGGCTACGCAGATCACTTGCGTCCCGGCAGCCGATCGGCGGAGGCGCACCCGACAAGGTCCCAGAAGGCGACGACGAATCGTGGGCATGGTTCCTCGAGCATCGGGTGGACGCACTACGGCCAGTTTCTATCGAAGCCTTCCGGCAACGCGTCGCCCGACTCTCCACCATCACTCCCTGAGACCACGCGCCCGCTTCGGCGCAGGGTAGCGAGGTGACTCACGCTGCTCTGCCACCAACCTCTAGACTGGGTCAGCCCTCACCAGTCGAAGGAATCATGGGTTCACGAATCGCAATCATCGGTACTGGATATGTCGGCCTCACCACCGGTGCGTGCTTCGCCCACCTCGGTCACGACGTCGTGTGCGCCGACCTCGACCCCGGCCGCATCGAGCGGCTGTCGCAGGGCCATCTACCCATCTACGAGCCCGGTCTGCAGGACATCGTCGAGGCCGGCATCGCCAGTGGGCGGCTCCGCTTCGTCGTGGGAGCTGCCGAGGCCGCCAAGGATTGCGAGTTCGCCTACCTGTGCGTGCAGACACCGCAGGGCGACGACGGTTCGGCCGACCTCACGTATCTGCAGGCAGCCGCTGCCGACATCGCCAAGGTGCTGCCGGCGCATGCGGTGGTCGTGAACAAGTCCACTGTGCCGGTGGGTTCCACCAAGGTCGTCGAGCGCGTGCTCGGCCGCCACGACGTGTCGGTCGTCTCGAACCCCGAGTTCCTGCGCGAGGGTTCGGCGGTCAGCGACTTCCTGAAGCCCGACCGCGTGGTCATCGGCAGCGACGATCCCAGTGCTGCCACGCGGGTGGCCAGCCTGTACAGCGACACCTCTGCGCATCTGCTGGTCACCGATCCAGCATCGGCCGAGACCATCAAGTATGCAGCCAACGCCTTCCTGGCCACCAAGATCTCCTTCGTCAATGCGGTCGCAGCGGTGTGCGAAGCCGTGGGCGCCGACGTCAACGATGTCGTGCTCGGCATCGGCTACGACAAGCGCATCGGCCACGAGTTCCTGCGGCCCGGCCCGGGTTGGGGCGGCAGCTGCTTCCCCAAGGACACCCGCGCAATGGTGAAGATCGCCGAGAACGCCGGCTACGACTTCAACCTGCTCAAGGGCGTGGTCGTGGTCAACGACGAACAGCGCGAGCGCATGGTCACCAAGGTCCGTAACGCCGTCGGCGGCAACCTGGCCGGCGCCGTGGTGGCCGCTTGGGGCCTCACCTTCAAGGCCAACACCGATGACCTGCGTGAATCGCCGGCCATCGCCATCATCGATGTGCTCCAGTCGCTCGGAGCCATCGTGAAGGCCTACGACCCGCAGGTCAGTCAGCACCCCAGCATCAACGTGGGCAGCGACCCGTACGAGGTGTGCGACGGCGCAGACACGCTGCTGGTGCTCACCGAGTGGGACGAGTTCCGCTGGCTCGACCTCGACGAGGTGAAGCGGCGCCTGCGCCAGCCCAACATCGTTGATACCCGCAACCTGCTCGATCGCTCTGCCGCACTACGGTCCGGCTTCAGCTATCAGGGCGTGGGGCGCTGACCCATGCGAGTACTCATTGCCGGCGGAGCCGGGTTCATCGGTTCACACCTGGCCGACGCGCTACTGGCGCGTGGCGACGAGGTCATCGCCGTCGACAACTTCCTCAGCGGGCGGCCCGAGAACATCGCCCACCTGATGAACCACGAACGGTTCCTGTTCCTCGAGCAGGACGTCACCGAGACGTTGTTCATCGACGGTCAGCTCGACGCGGTGATGGACCTGGCCAGCCCCGCCTCACCGACAGACTTCGCCACCATCCCCCTCGAGATCCTCGCCGTCGGCAGCACCGGCACACGCAACCTGCTGGACCTCGCCGTCATCAAGCAGGCCCGCTTCTTCTTGGCGAGCACCAGCGAGATCTACGGCGACCCCCTGGTACACCCGCAGCCCGAGACGTACTGGGGCAACGTCAGCTCCATCGGACCACGGAGCTGCTACGACGAGGCCAAGCGATTCTCCGAGGCCATCACCATGGCGTATCACCGGGTGCACGATGTCGAAGTTCGCATCGTGCGCATCTTCAACACCTATGGCCCCCGGATGCGGCCCAACGACGGCCGAGTGGTCGGCAACTTCATCTGTCAGGCGCTGCGCAACGAGCCCATCACGCTGTTCGGCGACGGTCACCAGACACGCAGCTTCTGCTACGTCTCTGACGAAGTGCGCGGTCTCATCTCGGTACTGGACGGCCCGCTGACCGGTCCCATCAACGTCGGCAACCCCATCGAGTTCACCATCCGCCAGTTGGCCGAATGCATCGTCCAGCTCACCAGCTCCGCCAGCGAGATCATTGCAGTGCCGCTCCCTGCCGAGCGCGAGGGTGATCCCATGCAGCGTTGCCCGGACATCTCACTCATCACGTCATCACTCGGTTGGTCTCCGACGGTCTCGCTGTGCGATGGCCTGATCCCCATGATCGAAGCCATCCGCCTCGAGCTTGCGCTCTAGGCCCCCACAGGGACAGGTGGAGACGCTCTCATGACCGTGCTCGTCACCGGCGGAGCCGGTTACATCGGCTCGCACACAGTGCGTCAACTCCGCACTCTCGGGCGCCCGGTGGTGGTGCTCGATTCGCTCGACACCGGCCATGCCCAAGCAGTGCTGGGCACACCGTTGGTCGTGGGCGACATCGCCGACAGCAACCTCGTCCGACAGGTGTGCGGCGATCACAAGGTCAGCTCGGTCATCCACTTCGCTGCGCACAAGAACGTCGGCGAATCCATGCGCAACCCAGCCAAGTACTGGCGCAACAACGTGGAAGGCTCAGCGCGGCTCATCGATGCAGTGTTGGGGGCTGGCGTCTCGCAGTTCGTGTTCTCCTCGTCGTGCTCGGTGTACGGCACGCCGGCCACCGTACCGGTGAACGAGTCAGCACCCATCGGCCCCGAAAGCGTGTACGCCGAGACCAAGGCGATGACCGAACGCGTGCTGCACTGGTACGGCGTCACCTCGAGCATGCGTTCGGTGAGCCT